>NZ_JBFTNR010000355.1:0-4300 GCF_056665995.1 Stenotrophomonas sp. 05L44_2 | reverse complement strand
CCTGGGGCCCGACCCACGGTTGCCTGTATGCACTGGACTCGGTGGCCGGCCTGCTGCTGGTGGCCTGTGCATTGGCGGTGGTGCTGTACCCGCCGACGCGGGCGTTCGCGCGGTTCAAGGCGCGCCGACGCGACCTGGCCTGGCTGCGGTACCTGTGAACGGTAGCGCCGGGCCATGCCCGGCGTTGCGCAGGACCGCCGGGCATGGCCCGGTGCTGCCCGGCGCGGCCTGCAGCGCACGCCTATAATTCCGCGATGAATTCCACTGCTATCGCTTCCGACGACTTCCTGGGCCATCCCAAGGGCGTCTACGTCTGCTTCTTCACCGAAATGTGGGAGCGCTTCTCCTTCTACGGCATGAAGGCGCTGCTGCTGCTGTACCTCACCAAGTACCACCTGTTCGGCGACAAGGCCGGGCTGGACCTGCTCGGCGCCTACGGCGGGCTGGTGTACTGCATCCCGGTGTTCGGCGGCATGTTGGCCGACCGCTGGCTGGGCATGCGCCGGGYGGTGCTGTTCGGCGGCATCCTGCTGGTGCTCGGCCACCTCGGCATGGCCTTCGAGGGCCACGCCGCATACCGGGTCAATGGCGAAGTAGTGCGCGACACCTCGGCATTGGCCGTGACCTACCTGTCGCTGGCGCTGATCATCATGGGCGTCGGCTTCCTCAAGCCGAACATCTCCACCATCGTCGGCAAGCTCTATCCGCAGGACGATCCGCGCCGCGAYTCGGGCTTCTCGCTGTTCTAYGCCGGCATCAACCTSGGCGCSCTGTTCKCTTCGCTGGTSTGCGGYTTCCTSGGCGAGGYCTAYGGYTGGAARTACGGCTTCGGYGCSGCCGGCATCGGCATGCTGGCCGGCCTGGCGATGTTCCTGTGGGGCCAGAAATACCTGCAGGGCCACGCCGAGCCGCCGCAACCGGCGACCTTGAAGCAGAAGGTGCTGGGCCTGCCGCGCGAATGGCTGATCTACCTGTGCGCGGTGATCGGCGTGCTGCCGGTGGCCTGGCTGATGTGGGCGGCCGGCAACGGTGCCTTCGCGCTTGGCGGTGAAATCAGCCTGGCACTGATGCTGATGCTGGTGGTGTTGGGCGGCGTGCTGGTCTGGTTCGCGTGGTTCACCGGCACCCAGTGCACGCCGGTGCAGCGCCAGCAGATGRTCGCGCTGATGGTGCTGATCTTCATGGCGCTGGTGTTCTTCACGATGTACGAGCAGTCGTATGGTTCGTGGGTGACCTTCACCGACCGCCTGCTGACCAAGGACATCGTGCCGGCGTTGGTGATCCGCGAAGGCTCACCGCTTCCGTGGTCGATCCTCTCGCTGCTGCTGGCACCGCTGGGCTTCGTGGTCAGCGCGCGCCTGTCCGAGCGTCGCCCCGGCTCGTCCGCGCCGCGCACGTTCTTCATCGCCATCGTCGCGCTGATGCTGGTGCTGCTGGTGCGCGACTGCCTGGTGATCCCGCAGACCGCCGGTTCGCTGACCTACCTCGGCGGTCTGTTCCTGGTGCTGCTGGCGCCGGCCTTCGCCGCGTTGTGGACCTGGATGGACCGCCGTGGCTGGGAACCGGGCAAGCCGGTGAAGTCGGCCTGGGGCCTGGTGATCGGTGCGTTGTCGTTCGTACCGCTGGCGCTGGCCGCGCAGCACGTTGGTGCCACCGGCGAGATGGCCAGCGTCTGGTGGCTGGTGCTGGCCTACTTCCTGCTGGCCAGCGGCGAGATGTGCCTGTCGCCGGTCGGCCTGTCGGCGGTCACCCAGCTGGCGGTGCCACGGGTGATGAGCCTGATGATGGGCACCTGGTTCCTGGCGACGGCCTTCTCCGAAACACTGGCCGCGCTGTTCGGCAAGCTGGCGGCGATCGACGTGCCCGAAGGCGAAACGCTGGACATGGCCGCGGCGGCCGGTGCCTATGCGCACCTGTTCTGGCTGCTGATGTGGATCGGCCTGGGCTGCGCGTTGCTGGCCTTCATCGCTGCGCCGCTGTTGAAGCGGATGATGCATGGGGTGAAATAACGCCCGGCGGCAGGATGCCGCGGCGGCCACCACTTCGGTCGCCGCCGCGTCTGTTTCAGGGCGCCTTGCCCTTGTCGGAAGACGTCGCGGCGGCAGCCGTGCTACCGCCAAGGCTGCGTGACAGGAAGGCAAGCAATCGGCTGTAGTAGTCGCGCTGATTGGCCTCGGCGTACAGGCCATGGCCCTCGCGCGGGTAATACAGCGCTTCCACGGGCACGCCGGCCTGCTTCAATGCCGCTTCCATGCGTTCGGTGTGCTGCACCGGGGCACGCAGATCTTCGCGACCAGCGGCCAGCAGCACGGGCACCTTGATGCTCGCCGCAAGATTCACCGGCGACACCGCCGCCAGCGTGGCCGGATCACCCAGCCACTCCTGCAGATAGGTCACGCCGGAGGCGCGATCCTGGATATCGCCGCGTTTGAACATCAACGGCAGGTCGTACACCCCCACATAGCCTGCCGCGCAGCGGTACAGCCCCGGCTCGCGCACAGCGCCCATCATGGCCGAGTACGCACCGTAGCTGGCACCGTAGATGCAGATGCGTGCGCTGTCGGCGATGCCTTGGCTGATCGCCCAGCGGGTGGCGTCGGTCACATYGTCCTGCATCGCGCGGCCCCATTGCCGGGCAGCGGCCTGGGTATGTGCACGGCCGTAGTTGCCCGAGCCGCGGAAGTTGACCTGCAGCACCGCGTAGCCGGCGTCGGCCAGCAACTGGTTCTCGCGCTCGAAACCACCGTCATCGAACACGCCGATCGGGCCACCATGCGGGACCACCACCATCGGCAGGTTGTGGCCATCACTGCCCCTGGGCAGGGTCAGGAAGCCATGCAGCGGCAGGCCGTCCCGTGCAGCCAGGGTGACCGGGCGAACGCTGGCACCGCCGTCACGATCAAACCAGCGATGGCGGCTGGTGAGGAACGCGGCGTTGCGGGTGGCGGTGGTGTACAGGAAATAGTCGCCGGGATTGGTCGCAGAGCTCACCTTCACCAGCAGGCGCGCGTTGTCGCGGGTGCCGGTGAGCAGGCTCACGACCTGCCCGGGAAACGCCTTTTCAAGCCTGCGCTGGGTGCTGGCGGTCGGCGACTGCTCATCGAAGAAGGCGGTGCGCGTGACGGCGCCGACGAACTGGATACCCACCGGCACGCGCGTGCCGGGCTGGTAGACCACGCGAGTGGGGTCGACGGTGTCGTCCTGCAGCAGCGTACGTCGTTCGCCGCTGACCGGGTCCCAGCTGACCACCGTATCGGGGCCACGGGCCTGCTCCACCACCAGGTAGGCCAGCCGGTTATCGGCGGAGAAGCCGATCGGGCGTTCGATGCGATGGCTGCTGCCTTCGTCGTTGACCAGGGTCCACTGATCGCGGTCCTGGCGATAGTAGAGCTTGTTGACGTTGTCGGCGGCGGCACCGTGGGCGAAGCGCAGTTCACCTTGATTGTCGGTGGTGAACGTTGCGCGCTGCACCGGCGAGCGCGAGACCAGGACGCGGCGCCCGGTGATGACATCCATCCGTTCCAACCGCGTATTGGTGTCGTTGGCAAATGGCCACAGCGAGATCAACACGTTGCGCTCGTCGGCAGCCAGCGGATCGGCCAGGAATGCAGCGACCTGCTCGGCCACCCGTCCGGTCACGAAGCCGGGCTCGTCCGGGCGCGCACGGTAACCGACCAGCAGATCACCGCGCTTGCCATTGGCATCGATGGCATACAGTTCGCCGGTCGGCCGTGGCTGGTCCAGTGGCCCCCATTTCTCGGCCAGGCCGATGAGCAGGCGGGTGTCACTCACCCAGTCGACCTCGGCTGCATGATTGTTGCGTGGCGGCCGGAAATTGCCGACCAGTTCCATCGTGTCGGTACGCAGCACCGCCACGGCAGTTGCGCCGTCCAGTGGCAAGGTCATGGCCAGGTACTCGCCGGTGGGCGAGAGCTGGATGTCATTGAACTCCGCGCGGCGCACGTAGCCGTCCAGCGAAACCTCCGCAGCCTCCGCCCCACCCACGCCGCAGATGGCCATCAATGCAGCCAGCACCGTTGCATGCTTCATGACGTTCTCCTTGAAGCCGGGCATCCCCCTGCCCGGCACCGGGTCCGCAGCGCGCCTGCCTTACGGCGCCTTGTCGGCGCCTGCGGTCGCGCTGGTGCTGGCGGTGCTGCCGCCCAGGCTGCGTGACAGGAAGGCCAGCAGCCTGCTGTAGTACTCGCGCTGGTGCTCAGGCCGGTGGAAACCGTGCCCTTCGGTGCGGTAGTACAGGCTCTCCACCGGTGAGCCGGCCGCCTTCAGCGCTGCTTCCATG
>NZ_JBFTNR010000354.1:0-4302 GCF_056665995.1 Stenotrophomonas sp. 05L44_2 | reverse complement strand
GACCACGCCCGGTGCCATCAGCGCCACGGCGGACAGATCCTGTGCCACCGGAAGCCGTGAGATTTCCTGCCGGTTGATGTTGAATGAGGTCTCGGTGGAATAGACGTCCACCCGGTTGATCACGCGGGTACCGACCACCTGCAGTGCATCGAGGTTGGTGACGCCGCCGCCACTGGCCAGGTTGACGGTCGTGGTGCCGCCGACAGCGACGCTTACCGCCACCTGTTCGCCCAAGGTCTGGCCATCGCGGCTGAGCTGCAGCCGATAGTCACCCACCGGCAGCTGGCCGAGGCGGTAGCTGCCGTCGGCACCGACGGTGACCGTCCGGGTCAGGCCGGTGCCGGCATTGACGACGGTGATCTGGTCGCCCGCGGTGGCGCGGCCGGCAACGGCACCCGACACGTTCTGGGCCGTGGCCGTGGTGGGCAGCATGATGCCCAGACACGCGCCGAGGGCGACGCACAAGGCCGCCCGCTTGATGTTGTAAGCCTTCATCCCCTGCTCTCTCCTGCAAGAATTGAATGGTGGTGGGGTGGTGTGTCGCGCTAGCGTTGCCCGGCTGGCAGTACCCGCCACTGGAAGTCGTAGCTCCATTGGTCGAAGTACAGGTTGCCGCCTGACCACTCGGCCTCGCCGCGCTGCGAGTCGACCGTTTCCGAGCGGTAGTGCTGTTTGGCCGGCGCGAACGCCTGGCCGAAATCGTCGTTGAAGGCGATGCGGTAGCCATCGAGGCCACCGAGGTAGAAGTCACGCAGCGCGGGCGTGTCGCTGGCCAACACGCCGGTGGTCACATCCATCGGCAGCCAGCCATAGGGCGCCAGGTAGACCTGGCCCCAGTCGTGCAGGTTGTTGTAGCCGCTGCCATCGTCGGAGAACACCATGCCCGATTGCCAGCGCGCGGGAATGCCGTTCATGCGCAGCAGGGCGATCAACAGCAGTGTCTGTTGCCCGCAATCGGCATGACCGGCGCGCAACGCGTAGTCGCTGATGTTGCTGAGGGTCGAGTACTCGCGCGCACCGGCCCATGGAATGCGGTCGACCGCGGCGAACAGCTTGCGTACCACTTCATACGGGCGCGTCTCGCCCTGCAGCACCTGCTCGGAGAACAGCTTCAGCGCCGGCGTGAAGCGCACGTGCGGCAGCTGCTCGGCCAGATAGGGCTTCAATGCTGGATCATCCGGCGTAGCCTGCACCTTTGTCACATCGATTGCCGTGCGGCGCGCGAAGATCGTCACCGCGTAGCGGATTTCAAAGTACGTCGGCTGCCCGGCCACCGCCTTGGCTTCCAGGTAGGCGGTGCGCTGCTGGGTGCTGGCCGGGGCGACTCGAGCCTTGCCTGGTGCACTGCCGATCCACTGCACGCGCTCCTGCTGGCCGGGAATCTCGCGCGGGTACGGAATCCAGGCACGTACGGTTTCGCCGGCCGGTACGGCATCCGCCTTGACCGTCAACGATTGGGTGAATTCGATGCGCTGCGGCAGCACGGATGCCATGCCGCTCTGTTCGGCGGCGGCAACCACGCGCGCGTGATGCGCGTTGAGCACCTCGTTGGGGCCCGGCGCCGGCATCGGCGCATCCGCGCGGCGGCGTGCACGTGCTTCATCGCTGAGCAGGAACAGGTTCGATGGTGCGCGCTTGAAGTACCAGCGCGTGCCATCGATGTCGAGATGCTCGATCAGGCCAAGCTGGTCCCAGCGCGCGAATTCCTCGTTGGTCAGGTCGGGAATCCAGCGGCGTACCGCTGCTTTGGCTGCGGCTTGGTCAAGGGAGAAATCCAGTCTGATGCGGCGCATGCGCTCGCGCTGGAACGCGCTTTCGGCAGCATCGCCAGCGGTCGCCAGCAACGCATCGGCATCGCTGAAACGACCGCTGTCGACCAGATCGATCAGCTGGGTTTCCCGTTCGCGTTCAGTGGCGCTGCGCGGATCCGCGGCCGGTGCC
Organism: Stenotrophomonas sp. 05L44_2; assembly: GCF_056665995.1. Lineage (NCBI taxonomy): Bacteria > Pseudomonadati > Pseudomonadota > Gammaproteobacteria > Lysobacterales > Lysobacteraceae > Stenotrophomonas > Stenotrophomonas sp. 05L44_2. Next base: position 2,361 of record NZ_JBFTNR010000354.1, on the reverse strand, counting down.
GCCGACGCCCACAGCAGCAGCGCGGCACACAGGCCGGCAGCGGCAGGCAGAGACGGTTTGCGAACGGCAGGATCCACAGCGACACTTCCCAAGCGCGGGTGGTAACGGCTGTGTAACACGGGCCGGAAGACCGGTCAATAATTTATTCTTGCTTTCGGGGCCGAAAGGAATAAATATTCCAACAGGCATTCGAGGAGGGTGTGCAGCGCATGATCCTGGCTTCCCGCGAACCGCGTCGGCACTGGCCGCACCGGTTGACCTTGGCACTGGCCCTGGGCCTGCTGGGCGCACCCGCATTCACCCAGGCGGCCACGCCTGTACCCGACCCCGGCGCCCCGCTGCCTTACGTGATCGGCCTGCACGAGGCCTACCTCACCGCAGACTACTGGGCGGCACGGCTGGACAATGCCGACGCACCTATCCTGGACCGCGCGCAGATCGAGGCGCAGAACGCACGGATGCGCGCGCAGGACAAGCACATCCAGGACATCGCCACCCTGCCTGCGCAGCTCAGCTCGGCACAGGTGCGTGACAGCATCACCACGCTGTCGAGCTGGCCCACGCGGGCGCTGTATGACGACAGGGGCCGCGCCATCGCACCGGACGTGCGCAGCGCGATCGAAGCCAACCTCGGTCTCGATGCAGTTCCGGGGCAGGTGTCGCCGGACTACGCCCTGGTGGTGAAGCGCGCTGCGCTGCGCACCTTCCCAACCCGCCAGCGTGTCTTCAGCACCGTCGGCGATACCGACATCGACCGCTTCCAGGAGTCGGCACTGTTCCCCGGCGACAAGGTTGCCGTCGTCCACCGCAGCACCGACGGCCGCTGGTTGTTCGTGCACAGCGAGCGCTACAGCGCATGGATCGAAGCCGACGCGGTGGCCAGCGGTGACAGGGCCACGGTGCTCGGCTACGGCGCGAAGGGGCCGTACCGCGTCGTCACCGCTGCCACAGCGCACACTGCCTACACACCCGAGGAACCGCGTGTCTCGCGCCTGCAGCTGGACATGGGCGTGCGCCTGCCGGTGTTGGCCGACTGGCCCGCCGCCGAGCCGGTGAACGGGCAACAGGCGCACGCCTCGTGGGTGGTGCAGCTGCCGGTGCGCGAGGCCGATGGCCGCCTGAAGCTGATGCCGGCGCTGCTGCCGCGCTCGCAGGACACTGCCGCCGACTACCTGCCGCTGACCCCGCGCCTGCTGCTGCAGCAAGCGTTCAAGTTCCTCGGCGAGCGCTACGGCTGGGGCCACGACTACGACACCCGCGACTGCAGTGGTTTCGTCTCCGAGATCTACCGCAGCTTCGGTGTGCTGCTGCCACGCAATACCAGCGCACAGGCGGTCAGTCCCGCGCTGGACCGCTTGCCGTTCACCGCCAAGGACGGCAAGGCCGTGCGCGACCGCGCTGTCACCGATCTGCAGGTGGGTGACCTGGTCTACATCCCCGGCCACGTGATGATGGCCATCGGCCACGTCGATGGCCGCACCTGGGTGATCCACGATACCGCGGGCGGCAGCTGGTTCGGCGCCGACGGCAAGCGTGTGCAGGCCCACCTCAATGGCGTATCGGTCACCCCGCTGGAGCCGATGATGGCCAGCGACAGCGTCCGCTACATCGATCGCATCACCAACATCCAACGCCTGCGTGCCAAGAACCCCTGAATGAAGATCACCGCCATCGAACTGGGCATGCTGCGCGTGCCGCTGAAGACCCCTTTCAAGACCGCGCTGCGCACGGTGGAAACCGTGGAGGACGTGGTGGTGCTGATCCGCACCGACAGCGGCCACACCGGCTACGGCGAGGCGCCTGCCACCGCGGTGATCACCGGTGACACCCACGGCTCGATCATCGAAGCGATCCGGCACTTCATTGCCCCGCGCTTGATCGGCCAGGAGGTGGTCAACCTCAACCGCCTGTGCACGCTGGTGCAGACCGCGATGGAGCGCAACACCAGCGCCAAGGCGGCGGTGGAGATCGCCCTGTACGACCTGTGGGCGCAGCTGCATGGCGCGCCGCTGTACCAGATGCTCGGTGGTGGCGACCCGGTGATCACCACCGACATCACCATCAGCGTGGACTACATCGATAAGATGGTGGCCGATTCGCTGTCGGCGATCGAACGCGGCTTCGAGTCGCTGAAGATCAAGGTCGGCAAGGACATCGGCGTGGACATCGAGCGGGTCAAGGCGATCCATGCCGCCGTCGAAGGCCGTGCGCTGCTGCGCCTGGATGCCAACCAGGGCTGGACTGCCAAGCAGGCGGTACATGCGATGCGCACGCTGGAAGATGCAGGTGTGGTGCTGGAACTGCTGGAGCAGCCAGTCAAGGCCGCCGACATCAGCGGCCTGAAGTACGTGACCCGTGACC
>NZ_JBFTNR010000353.1:0-4307 GCF_056665995.1 Stenotrophomonas sp. 05L44_2 | reverse complement strand
ATTTTCTCGGGGGAAGAATATGCATTCCATAGCTGCAAAGCTCACAATGCGAGCGGCGATGATCGCTGTTCCGTTGCTGGCCGCAGGTTGTTTTATGCCCACCAAACAACCCGACGCAGCAATAGTCAAGCCGGCACCTGCAGATCGGGTATTTGCACTCCCCGACCAAGGCGCTTCCACCGGGAATGTGGTGGTAACCCGCGACATCGGCGCTGTTGGTAGCAAGTGTGCAATAGGCGTTATGGTCGATGAGCAGATGGCCGCCCATCTCAACACAGCCGAATCAGTCACCTTCGCATTGAAGCCAGGCCGGCACTTGCTGACGGTAACCGGAATTGACGGCCCCGGCCTGTGTTCATTCAATGCCACCAAATCCGCGCTGGCCAGACGCCGTTCGACCGAGATCTTTGTAGATGCCGATACAACGCGGAAGTACCGGCTAACTTTCCCTGCAGTGGAATCACCGCCGGTGATCGAGCCTGCTTTCTGACGACACTTTCTCGTTGCAGCACAAATGCAAACGCCCCTTTCGGGGCGTTTTTGCATTCTTGGCGGCCTACTTGCTCCAGCGCTTGGAACGCGTCGGCTAGACCTTTGTGACGCGACTATCGAGCGGGATCTACTTCCGCTCCATCGTCGGGCGACCGCCAGCAGGCCAGAGAATTCGGTAGACCAGCTCGTCGCCAGCAGCGATAGTCACATTCTGGAACGTTGAGACGTTCTGACAGAGACCGCCGCCGGCCTCAAGCTTCAGGAAATACGAGCCGGGCACCACGTGCATGCTGGCCGATTCGCTTGGCTTCAACGCAACGACCTTCTGATCATCAATCAGGATGTCGAACGAGCAACCACCACCTGCAAATCCTTTGTCACGGGTCACTTTGATTGTGGCCGACCGTTCGGCACTGCGATTAAAGTAGCTGGCGTCGTACACCCTACTGGCTGACACAGCTTTGGCGGTTCCGGGGGTGACTGGTGTCGAGGAGCACCCTGCGGCGAGCGCTGCAACGAATCCCAAAACAGCAACCTTCTTCATATGGCCTCCCTGTAGGCCTTCGAGTCTACCGGATGCGGTGGGACAGCAGGCGCCGATCAGCTACAGCGCGCCGAGCAAGAAAAGCGCTGGCATCTACGGCCGCATGCGCAGAGGAGGAGCCCAGCGCGGGTACCCAAAATCCAGGTACCGTCGACTTCAAGATGCGGCCAGGTCAACTGCACATCGACGAGGGCAGCGCAGCCCGCTTCTTCTATTGCGCTAGGGCAACCAACGCAGATCGCGGTGCCGGCCTGGACGCGTGCAAGAAGTCGCCCGCAGGCATGGTGTCCAGCACCAGTGGGCAGCAAATGACCCGCCGCGATGAGGGTGATCAGGTCGCCCCAAAAGGGGAACACCCCCCTACCCTGAAGCCGACCGATCTCACGCGCTACCTGTGCCGGCTGGTCACTCCAACCGGCGGCGTGGTGCTGGACCCGTTCATCGGCAGCGGCAGCACTGGCAAGGCCGCAGTACTCGAGGCTTCCAGTTCACCGGTACTGAGTTGGACCCGGACTATGCCGGGATCGCTGAGGCAAGCGACAGCGTTGCGCAACCTGGATTGCCGTTAGGAGCAAACGCATGAACACCGCCACCGAGCAGCTGCGCGCTGCGTTGGCCACGAATTGGAGGAGGACATCATGCCGCCGAAGAACACGCGCGAAATAACCGTCGCGGAACTGCACGCGGACCTGCAGCCGATCGAGGTTGTTGCCATCYGCACCAGCCTCGGCCAGTCGTGGATCTATCGCCGCATGAAGGAAGGCTCGTTCCCGCACTCATATAAGATCGGAGCGCGTCACGTATGGTGGAAAAAGCACATCGACCGCTTTGTCGCCGGCGAATCCACAGAATGTGGGTGAAAGCATGGGGCGAGCGGCGTAGACAACGAAAAGCCCCTATTTCCAGGGGCTTTTTGAAAAAACTGGCGGAGAGAGTGTCTGAATTTAGGGCGTTCCCTAGCTTCCGTGCACCTTCGTGAAACCAGTCTCAGCCCTTGCGCCAGCTAGGTTTCACCATCCGGGTTCGTTCGCAGGCTTTCGCGGGAAGTCGCGCCTGCTGGGTGGGTACATGGATGGGTAGGAAATGGGATTGAAGATCAATCGCCTGACGGCGAGACGGGTGGCCACGGTCACCGATCTGGGCTACCACGCTGACGGTGGCGGTCTATATCTGCAGGTGACCGCGTCCGGTGCCAAGAGCTGGGTGTTCAGGTATCGATTTGAGGGGAAGCGCCCGGAAATGGGCTTAGGCCCGCTGCACGTGATCGGCTTGGCCGAGGCGCGGGAGGCGGCAGCAGCCGCGAGGAAGATGGTACAGGCAGGTCAGGATCCACTCGCGGGTAGGCGAGCGGCGGCTGTCGCCACTGCCAGCATCCCAACATTCTGGGAGGCCGCCATGGCATATATCGCAGAGCGCGAAGCAGGATGGACCAACCCGAAGCACGCGGGCCAGTGGACCAGCACGCTAGAGACGTATGCAAAGCCGGTGCTGGGAGATCTGCGGGTGGATCGAATTGAGACCGAGCATGTCTTGGCCGTGCTTCGGCCAATCTGGACCACCAAAACGGAGACTGCCAGCCGGGTCCGGCAACGCTTGGAGGCAGTGCTTGATGCCATGACCGTGCAGAAGAAGCGCAGTGGGGAGAACCCAGCGCGATGGCGCGGGCACTTGGCCGTGATCTTGCCGAAACCCACTGCGGTGACCAAGGTGGAGAACTTCGCTGCCCTACCCTACACAAAACTACCCGAGTTCATGGCTGCATTGCGATGCCGTCATGGCGAGGCTGCGCGCGCATTGGAATTCACGATCCTCACGGCCGCTCGCACGGGAATGACCTTGGGCGCTGTTCCCGGAGAGATAGATCTGGCGGCCGCGACCTGGACTGTCCCTGGTGACAGGATGAAGGCGAAGACCGAACACACGATTCCGCTCCCGGCGGCTGCGATTGCGCTTGCAAGGCCACGCATGGGGCGCAACTTATTGTTCCCCAACGACCTCAGCAACCAGCCGCTCAGCGAAAACGCGATGCTGGCACTGCTTAAGCGCATGGGGTATGGCCATGTCACGGTTCACGGCTTTAGGTCGACCTTCAAGGACTGGGCAAGCGAGACCACCGATTTCGCTGACGATCTGTCCGAGGCTGCCCTAGCTCACCGGATTCGGGACAAGGCGAAAGCTGCGTACAAGAGAGGAACCATGCTAGAGAAGAGGCGCCATCTGATGGCGACTTGGGCATCCTTCTGTGGACAATTGTGGACGAATGCACCGGATTAGCAAGTGGCGCACAGCCTTCAGAACTCGCCGAATATTCACGTCTTGAGAACGCTCTTTCTAATCCTATTAAAGACCACTTCAGCGAGAACGGGAGGAACACTATTTCCAATTTGCCTAAACGCCTGCCACTTAGTCCTGTCAAAATGAAACCAATCCGGAAAACTCTGCAAACGAGCAGCTTCGCGGGGAGTGATCACGCGCGGCATTCTAGGATGAATTGGCCGTACAGCCTGAAAAGAGCCGCGATCCGCCCCCGTCCCAGCACGTAATGTCGGACAGAAACCATCCGGCCGAAGCCGTACAGACTTCGTCTTATAGTCTTGCTCACCAGGCCCCAAGCTGTCATACCTCATGCGCAGCTCAGCACTATGAACCGTTCCCTGATGATTTAGAACAATACCCTTATCCAAGAGCCGTAAGGATTCGGGACAACCTATTCCAACAGGGCGATCCCCCCTCAGTTTTTCTTGGTAGAGAGAATTGGCGACAGCATGAAGTCGAGCGCGGCCAGAGATATTGGCCTTCCAATCTTCTTCAACCGTGGCTGGAAGTCCGCGCAATGCGTGCCTCACCGTATTTATCCCTATGTGGCTGCCAAACGCATCAGTTCCCAGCGCGTGAACATTGAGACCACTTGCGCGCAACACTCCAACAAAAAATACACGCGTACGCGACGTGGGCGCACCAATATCCGACGCCCTAATCATAATAGGCTCGTGCAACTCGTAATCTTCATGCAGCGGTGCGAGCATGCCGTCCAGAACCTGCCTATTTCTATCGTGCAGGATTCCAACAACATTCTCCGCAACAAAAAAACGTGGGCGGGCTCCGATTACGAGCCTAACGAAATGGCCGAAGAGATTGTTTCTACTGTCGCCGGAATCTCGCTTGCCGATAACACTAAAACCTTGGCAAGGCGGCCCACCAATGATCCCATCCAGCTCCCCGTACTTAAGCCCCGCAGCATGAAGAAGGCCATTGGCGTCCAGAGCAGAGA
>NZ_JBFTNR010000352.1:0-4312 GCF_056665995.1 Stenotrophomonas sp. 05L44_2 | reverse complement strand
CCGCTGTACGTGGCAGCCGGCCAGCGGCCGGCTCTACCCACCAGCGAAGAAGGGCGGCCAGTGGCCGCCCTCTTCATTTCGCCGGCAGCGGCGCGGGTTTGAACACCAGCACTTCGCCCTTGGCATTGCGCACGACCAACGCACCGGTGTCGTCCAACGCGAGGGTGGGTGCGGTATCGCGACCGTGAAACAGCGTTTCGGCTCGCCGTTCCTGCGCATCCACCTTGGGATTGATGCACAGCGCGGTGGTCCGGATGCCGCTCTCCAGGATCAGCCGGTCGTCCTGCAGGTGGTAATGACTGCTGGCCTGGTTGCACAGGTTCAACTCGCTCATGTAGCCGGGCTGGAAGCGCAGCGTGTACGGCGCCCGGCCCCTGACGAACAACGCGTCGATACGCTTGCCCTGCGCGTCGGTGGCGCGCGTGAGCTGCCACGGATGGGCTTCAAGCTGGTCGGTGGTGGGTGTGCTGGCGGCGCGTGCACTGCTGCCAATGCCAATGCCAATGCCAATGCCGATGGCCAGCCAGGCCAGTGTGAGCATGTACGTCCGTTTCATGCCGATCTCCCTGATGCATGTGGGTAGTGCCGACCGCTGGCCGGCATGTTCCGCAGGTCGCCTGAGCTGTGTGCAGCCGCCGGCCAGAGGCCGGCCCTGCCCACAACGAAGAAGGGCGACCTCGCGRCCGCCCTCCTGCATTACTTCTTCTCGATGGCCGACTCGACCACCATGTCCAGCACGTACGCCTGCGACGGCGCATCGGCCGGCGGGTTCTTCACTTCGTAGCGCTTCACACGCACCACGTTGCGCACGCCGTCTTCGTGGGTGTAACCCTCGATGTTGCCGTAGAAGTTCTCGAACTTGCCCGGCTCGCCCTGCTTCAGGCCCTTGTCGTCGAACTTCACTTCGCGCACCTGCAGGCACTGGTAATCCGGGATCAGCGGGTGCGAGCACTTCTCGGTCTTCGCAGCCACTTCCAGGAACACGGTTTCGCCGGCGCCGCCATAGCGCGTTTCAGCGGTCGGTTCCGGGTTGAACACCAGCACGTCGCCCTTGGCGGTGGTCAGGGTCAGCACGCCGTTGGCATCCTGTTCGGCCTTCAGTTCGCCCTGCAGACGGCTGGAGACGGCTTCGTCCAGCGCCATCAGCGCTTTGTCGGTGCAGGCCATCATGGTCGAGGCCATCGCGCTCACGCTCAGCTTGCCATCGGCCAGGGTGTAACCGCCGCCCATGCGGTTGCAGGTGTTGCTGACCGACAGGCGGCCATCAACGAAGTCCAGGGTGACCGGCTTGTCTGCGCGGGCAAACAGCGCATCGATGCGCTTGCCATCGGCCGCGGTGGCCTGCTGCAGCAGCCAGTGCTGGCTCTGCAGGCGCTGCGCATCCAGGTGTGCCAGCGCCTTCTGGTCGCCGGCCTTGGCCGCGGCCGGGGCCAGATCGTCACCGCCGGTACCGGCCGGGGCAGGGGTCTGGCTGCAGGCGGCCAGCAGGGCCAGCGGGAGGAGCAGGGTGAGCTTGCGGTTCATGGTGATTCTCCTTGGGGAACCGAGGGGGAAACGGACCGGGGCCGGCAACGGGGTTGCCGTGCCCCGGCGCTGTTCAGCTGCCGGATGGCAACCACAGCAGCAATGCAGCGCCCAGGGCGATGCGGTAAATCGCGAACGCCGTGAAGCGATGCGACTTGATGTAGCCCATCAACCACTTCACTACGACGAAGCCGGTGATGGCTGCGGCAAGGAAGGCCACGCCAACGTCGGTCCAGTTCTCGCTGCCCAGGTTCCCTTCCTTGGCCAGTTCCAGGAAGGTGTAGGCGCTGGCGGCGAACATGGTGGGAATGCCGACCAGGAACACGAACTCGGCAGCGGCCGCGCGGCGGCTCAGGCCCAGCAGCATGGCCAGGAAGATCGCCGAGGCCGAGCGCGAGGTACCGGGGAACACGCCGGCCACCACCTGCGCCAGGCCAACACCGATGGCCACCGTCCAGGTCACCTGGTCGCGATCGGGCAGGCGCGCGGTATAGGCCTCCACCAGCAGCATCCAGATGCCGCCGATGATCAGCGCCCAGGCCACCGGGCTGACGGTTTCCGGCAGCGACCAGCCGGCCTTGCGCACCACCAGGCCGACTACTGCGGTTACCAGGAAGGCCGCGCCGAGCTTGAACACGTACTCGCGGTTCTCGCGCTGGCCGAAGCCGGTGGCCAGCTGCAGCAGGCGCTGGCGGAACACCAGCACCACGGCCAGGATCGCACCGGCCTGGATGATGATGTTGAAGAAGTCCGATCGCGCGCCCAGCCAGTGCTGGGCGATCAGCAGGTGGCCGGTGCTGGAGATCGGCAGGAATTCGGTCAAGCCTTCGAGGATGCCCAGCAGCAGGGCGGAGAGCAGGTCGGACATGGACGGTGCGGGCGCTGGCGGCGGAAGAAGCCCGAGAGAATAGACGATCCATGCCGCACCAAACGGGTGCGTGCGGCAATCCGCGCACCCGTTTGGTGCATGTGCGTCTGCACCGCGCTGGGGCAGGCGCTTTGAAATCAACAACTTGTGAAGGCCGAAAAGTTGGCACGGTCGTTGCTGTACCTCAGCAGGCATTCATTCCCATCCGAGGTCGTACCGATGTCCGTGGAAAACGTTGAGAAGCTGATCAAGGACAACCAGATCGAGTTCGTCGATCTGCGTTTCGTCGACATGCGTGGCGTCGAGCAGCACGTCACCTTCCCGGTCAGCATCATCGAGCCGTCGCTGTTCGAAGAAGGCAAGATGTTCGATGGCAGCTCGATCGCCGGCTGGAAGGGCATCAACGAATCGGACATGGTGCTGCTGCCCGATACCGCCAGCGCCTACGTCGACCCGTTCTATGCCGATCCGACCATCGTGATCAGCTGCGACATCCTCGACCCGGCCACCATGCAGCCGTACGGCCGCTGCCCGCGCGGCATCGCCAAGCGCGCCGAGGCCTACCTGAAGTCCTCGGGCATCGCCGAAACCGCGTTCTTCGGCCCGGAGCCGGAATTCTTCATCTTCGATTCGGTCCGTTTCGCCAATGAAATGGGCAATACCTTCTTCAAGGTCGATTCGGAAGAAGCCGCCTGGAACAGCGGCGCCAAGTACGACGGCGCCAACAGCGGCTACCGTCCGGGCGTGAAGGGCGGTTACTTCCCCGTTCCGCCGACCGACACCCTGCACGACCTGCGTGCGGAGATGTGCAAGACCCTGGAACAGGTCGGCATCGAAGTGGAAGTGCAGCACCACGAAGTGGCCACCGCCGGCCAGTGCGAGATCGGCACCAAGTTCAGCACSCTGGTGCAGAAGGCCGACGAACTGCTGCGGATGAAGTACGTCATCAAGAACGTCGCCCACCGCAACGGCAAGACCGTCACCTTCATGCCCAAGCCGATCGTCGGCGACAACGGCAGCGGCATGCACGTGCACCAGTCGCTGTCCAAGGGCGGCACCAACCTGTTCTCCGGCGACGGCTACGGCGGCCTGAGCCAGCTGGCGCTGTGGTACATCGGCGGCATCTTCAAGCACGCCAAGGCCATCAACGCCTTCGCCAACTCGGGCACCAACAGCTACAAGCGCCTGGTGCCGGGCTTCGAAGCCCCGGTGATGCTGGCCTACTCGGCGCGCAACCGTTCGGCCTCGTGCCGCATTCCGTGGGTGTCCAACCCGAAGGSSCGCCGCATYGAARTGCGCTTCCCCGATCCGATSMASTCSGGCTACCTGRYSTTCRCCGCGCTGATGATGGCCGGCCTGGACGGCRTCAAGAACCAGATCGACCCGGGCGCACCGAGCGACAAGGATCTGTACGACCTGCCGCCGGAAGAAGAGAAGCTGATCCCGCAGGTCTGCTCCTCGCTGGACCAGGCGCTGGAAGCGCTGGACAAGGACCGCGAGTTCCTCAAGGCCGGTGGCGTGATGAGCGATGACTTCATCGACGGTTACATCGCGCTGAAGATGCAGGAAGTGACCAAGTTCCGCGCGGCGACCCACCCGCTGGAATACCAGCTGTACTACGCCAGCTGACCGGCTGCGATGGCGGTGGGTAACCCCTCCCACCCGCCGCCATCGCATCCGTCTTTGCGGCTGGGGAGCCGCAGGGCGGGCTCCGGCCCGCCGTGGTAGAGCGGACCGTTGGTCCGCTGCATTGGAAACGCGGGCCCTTGGCCCGCAGATCCAGGGGCAAGAGAGAGACCGGACACGCGACATGGGCCGCCCTCCCTCCCGCGTCGGCCGTGCAAGGAGAGAGGCACGGCTGTCCCGGCCCGATTCGTGTCCGGTGCAACAGCCACGGCCATCACCACGATGGCCCGTGGT
>NZ_JBFTNR010000351.1:0-4320 GCF_056665995.1 Stenotrophomonas sp. 05L44_2 | reverse complement strand
GCACATCGTTGGTCGGCAGCGTGTCCGGCCACACTTCGGCGAACAGCTCGTCACGGGTCACCACCCGCCCCGGCTGCCGCATCAACACGCGCAGCACGCCCAGCGACTTGGGCGTCAAACGGCGTGTACGGCGGGCACCGGCGACTTCGACCTCACGCGAGGACAAAGTAACGATGCACTCACCGACGCGGACGCGGTCGGATTCAGGCGACTGGATTTCGCTGTTGATCATTCGTTGCTATGGGGCTGAAACAGGCCGCAAACACTGTTCACCATCGATCCCTTCCCATCCTTGGCACAGCAAGAAGCCAGATTCCGCACAAAGCATCGGCGCATACCGCAAAAAAAACGAAGCCTCCGGATATTAGCCTATGCGAGTTACCTCGCCTATCGCGTGGTCGACATCAGGCTCTCTCTCGCCGACGCATTCACATAATACGCATCATCATTCGCGCCCTTTTGGGCGCGATATTTTTATCTGGCGTTCATTTTCAGAAGCGTTTCAGCATGGTCAGGCCAACCAGCCGCGAAACCACCAGCGCTACGTACATGACGCCGGAAAACTGCTCCAGCATTACCAGCGCGCGGGCCTGCGGATGCAGTGGCACGACGTCGCTGAGACCTACCCCCGACAATAAGCTGAAGCTCAGATAAAGCAGCTCCATCCATGTGCGCTGCGCGCCGCCACTGGCGCCCTGGAAACTGCCCGGATACCACTGCTGACATACGGCAAAGGTAAAAGCGAATGCCCATGCCAGCAGAGTGAACGTGGCACCGGCGGCGAACAGCTCGTCGCGCGTCACTTTGTGGTCCTGCAGCATGTAAGCGATCAGCGCACCGGCGGTGTAGAAATACAGCAGGCTTTCCAGCAGCTGCGCGGTGATGCCCAGTGCAGGCCGGTCGAGCAGGGCCGCCGAAAGGGAAAACACCACCGCCGGGATGGCCAGCACCAACGCCAGCCATGTCCCCAGCGGGCTGCGCTGCACCACCCACAGTGCCAGGCCGAGCACGGCCATGCCGAATACGCCTACTGCCGCGCGCCCGGCAGCAGTTTCGTCCAACGCCGGGTATAGCAGCACCGACAACAGCTGTGCGCCGAGCAGCCAGGCAGAGGGATGACGGCGGGCGATGGCCAGCCAGCGGGTGGTGACGGCAATGGGCATGGTTCCGTGTCCCCGGGGAACGATGGGGCGAGGATAGCGGCATGTCGGTGAGTTGGGTGACTGGACGGTGCCGGGCATGACCCGGCACTGCCCATCTGCGATCAGCCCTGCTGGTACACCTCGGCGCCGGCCGCCCGGAACTGCTCGGACTTTTCCTGCATGCCCTTCTCGGCGTACTCGCGCACGTCCTGGGTGATCTTCATCGAACAGAAATGCGGGCCGCACATCGAACAGAAGTGGGCCAGCTTGTGCGCGTCCTTGGGCAGGGTCTCGTCGTGGAATTCCTTGGCCTTCTCCGGGTCCAGGCCGAGGTGGAACTGGTCTTCCCAGCGGAATTCGAAGCGTGCCTTGCTCAGCGCGTTGTCACGCACCTGCGCACCCGGATGCCCCTTGGCCAGGTCAGCAGCATGGGCGGCGATGCGATAGGCCATGATGCCGTCGCGCACGTCCTGCCGGTTGGGCAGGCCCAGATGCTCCTTCGGCGTGACGTAGCAGAGCATGGCAGTGCCGAACCAACCGATCATCGCCGCACCGATCGCGCTGGTGATGTGGTCGTACCCCGGTGCGATGTCGGTGGTCAGCGGGCCAAGCGTGTAGAACGGCGCCTCGCCGCACTCGCGCAGCTGCTTGTCCATGTTCTCCTTGATCAGCTGCATCGGCACATGGCCGGGGCCTTCGATCATGGTCTGCACGTCGTGCTTCCACGCAATCTTCGTCAACTCGCCCAGCGTCTCCAGCTCGCCGAACTGCGCCGCATCGTTGGCATCGGCAATGCAGCCAGGACGCAGGCCRTCRCCSAGCGAGAAGSTCACGTCGTAGGCCTTCATGATKTCGCAGATGTCTTCGAAATGCGTGTAGAGGAAGTTTTCCTTGTGGTGGGCCAGGCACCACTTGGCCATGATCGAACCGCCGCGGCTGACGATGCCGGTAACCCGCCTGGCGGTGAGTGGCACATAGCGCAGCAGYACMCCGGCATGGATGGTGAAGTAGTCSACSCCCTGYTCTGCCTGYTCGAKCAGGGTGTCGCGGAAGATCTCCCAGGTCAGCGCTTCGGCGCGGCCGTCGACCTTCTCCAGCGCCTGGTAGATCGGCACCGTACCGATCGCCACCGGCGAATTGCGGATGATCCATTCGCGCGTTTCATGGATGTGCTTGCCGGTTGACAGGTCCATCACCGTGTCGCCGCCCCAGCGGATCGCCCACACCAGCTTTTCCACTTCCTCTGCAATGCCCGAGGACACCGCGCTGTTGCCGATGTTGGCGTTGATCTTGGTCAGGAAGTTGCGGCCGATGATCATCGGCTCGCTTTCCGGGTGATTGATGTTGTTGGGCAGCACCGCACGGCCGCGGGCGATTTCCTCGCGCACGAATTCCGGGGTGATGATCTGCTGGATCGACGCACCGAATGCCTTGCCAGGATGCTGCTGCAGCAGTGCGGCATCGCGGATGGCTTCCAGCCGCTGGTTTTCGCGGATTGCCACGAATTCCATTTCCGGTGTGATGATGCCGCGGCGCGCATAGTGCATCTGGGTGACGTTGGCGCCGGCCCGCGCGCGACGTGGCAGGCTGCGCGCGGGAAGACGGACCGGGTCCAGCTTCGGATCATGCTCGCGCGCGCGGCCGAACGAGGAGCTGAGGCCGTCGAGCTGTTCGGTGTCGTTGCGCTCCTCCACCCAGCCACGGCGCAGTGCCGGCAGGCCCGCAGACAGGTCGATGCGCACGTCCGGATCGGTGTACGGGCCGGAGGTGTCGTAGACGGTGACCGGTGCGTTCTCTTCGCCGCCGAACACGGTCGGCGTGCGGGTCAGCGCGATCTCGCGCATCGGCACCTGCAGGTCCGGGCGCGAGCCAGGCACGTGGATCTTGCGCGAGCCGGGTATCGGCCGGGTCACGGATTCGGAGAGTTGCTGGGCCTGTTGCTGCAGGGCGGAGAGCTGTGCGTTCATCGGGCATCGTCCAGGAAGGTCAGGGACGAAGCGGCGGCGCACTGCACCCGCGCACGGACGGCACCAAGGCGCTCCTTGGGCAGGTTCCGGGTACGGCTGCATTGCAAAGCTTCCCTACGCCGGTATGAGCCGGATCAGGTTCCAAGGGACTATCTCAACCGTGGCCACAAGGCCGCGGTACCCCCGCTTCTTGGTGGGCATTAGAGCATAGAAACCACTCGACCTCCTGGCCGTTCATCCACGCAGGGCGCAGATCTGCCGCACCCGCGTTAACAGAACCGTGACGTCGCATTCAGTAACGTGCACGCGCGCCGCACCGTTGCACGTGGCGCTTTCCCTGCCGCCATCGCGGTGCCTGTCCGGTGCGCGCACACTGTCGCCGGCCTACTCCCTGCAAGCTTTCGCTCGCTCCCCTCAATCCCTTGATCGGAGAAGCTCCTTCATGGTGTTTCGCATTTCCATCGCACTGGTGCTTGCCCTGGTGCTGCTGGCCGGCCTCGCGCCCGGTCCCTTCAATACCGTCGTGCAGGCGGCGCTGGCTGATGTCATCCGCAGCGTCGGTTGGCTGTACCTGCTGGTGGTGTTCCTGGCGCTGGTGTTCCTGATGTACCTGGCCTTCGGCCGCTTCGGCAACCTGCGCATCGGTGGCGAAGACGCTGAACCCGAATTTTCGCGCGCCAGCTGGATGTCGATGCTGTTCGCCGCCGGCATGGGCATCGGCCTGGTGTTCTGGGGCGCGGCCGAGCCGATCTCACACTTCACCAAGCCACCGGAAGGCATTGCGCCACAGAGCATGGATGCCGCGCGTGCATCGATGCGCTATGCGTTCTTCCACTGGGGCCTGCATCCGTGGGCGATCTATGCACTGATCGGCCTGGCGATGGCCTGGTTCCAGTTCAACCGCAATGGACGGGGGCTGGTCAGCGATATGCTGCAGCCGATCATCGGCCGCCACCATCGCGGCTGGATCGGCCGTGTCGTCAACATCGCGGCGGTGGTCGCCACGGCGATCGGCGTGGCGACGACGCTCGGCTTCGGCACCATCCAGATCGCTGCAGGCGTGGAGCGCGTATTTGGCCTGCAGGCGACTGTACCGGTGCAGATGACCATCATCGCCATTRCCTTCGTGCTGTACATGGCCTCGACCGCCAGCGGTGTGGAGCGCGGCGTGAAGTGGCTGTCCAACTTCAACCTGGCACTGGCTGCATTGC
>NZ_JBFTNR010000350.1:0-4350 GCF_056665995.1 Stenotrophomonas sp. 05L44_2 | reverse complement strand
CCTGCATTTACGGTCGATTACATCCTTTCTTCTCTCGGCTAGGCCCTTAAGCTTGCTGTGCAGAAGCACGGGATTGAGGTCTGTCCCATCCGACAGTCTCGCGTAGATCGCCGCGACCGCTCTAGCCTTCTCTATCGCCGAACATCTCGCTAGAAGGATGTGATCAAAGCCATCCTCAAGGTCCTGCTGAAGAAGAGCGACGGCCTTTCTGGCGATAGCCTCGTCAGCCATCTCCTCTCGATACTCACGTATGGGATGAAACTCAATTTCTTGGAAGTACCCGTCGCGCTGGGCTTGTCTTAGCGTGTAGTTGAATACGATTTTTCCGCTGATCCGCTGGTCATCGAGCCGGAACGGAGTTGCAGTGAAGTACAGCGTCGGCTTGCCATCTGCCGCGGCCCTGATGCGCTCCCAGGTATCGGCAACCACATGGTGAGCTTCATCAAATACGACATGTGTGAAGAGCCCGATGACTTGCCCCAGTTGATCAGGTTGCAGTTGAGCAAGCGTATCCGGAGTTGCGACAGTGACATTTGCTGCTTCTATCGCGCTTAGATCGAGCGCGCCGCTTAGACCTGCCGCCAAATGAACTTTAGGCGACAGAAGCTGGTCCGTTACTACTTCGATCCGCCTTAGCGTCGACAAGGACTCAAGACGCTCGCTCATTTGCGAGCGTAGTGCGTCCGATGGGACAACGAGAAGCGTCCGCTTGAACAGTCCCGCCAGCATTAGCGCGAATATGGTGTCGGTTTTACCAGTCCCTGTTGGCATCACGACAGTTGCTGGCTTTGAAGGCGAGATATCGAGATGAGACAGGACTGCGAAGGCAGCTGCCCTTTGTGGCAACCTGAATCCTGTTACGCCCGCCTCCGCGTTCGCAACTCTGAAGACTAGACGGTGGTCAGCCCAGCTCTTGTAGACCGCGTTCTTATTGTAGAAATCAAAGTCGATGTCCATCTGCCAGCTCCTGTCCTTGGTGCGCCTGTGGTAATAAGCTGTGTCAAGCGTAAAGTTGTCTCGATAGAGTTAGATGCTTCACTAGATCCCCTCATTCCCAAGCTAGGAATCTGCGCTTCTAACTTTTCGATGTCCCGCAGGTTCTATGTCCCGCAGGCGACTCCGATCCAGAGAGCGTCCTCCCGGTCAAGCCAATTACAACTGGCTGACCAAACGGGGATACTCGCATATCAGCCAGCCAGCGAGCTGCGCCCTTTTGCTTCAAGGGCTTAGCGGCCTACGTTGTGCAGATGACGATGCTCAAGTCTGGCCAGACGCCCTTCAAGGGCAAGCCGCGCCCGGCAACTTGTAGGTAGATCGAAGGAGGCTCGAACTGTGAGGCTGCATTGGCTCATAGCCTTGGTGGGCGACATGGCGCGCTAGGAGGGACGACTCTCCCGGTGGAGACATGGCGCTTGGCAACCGAGTCGACACCATAGTTTGGCACCCCCAGCTGTCACCATAGTCTGTCCAAAGCTGCACAAACTATGGTGTTCGCCCCACACGGCGCATCGAGAGTTCCCTGAACAGGAACCTCATTCATGTACCGGTCAGTTCAATATTCAGGGCCGATTTCATCAACAAACGGATAATTCACACCTGTCGAACGCCTCTCCTCCCTCCCCTCCCGAGGGGCGTTCGACGAAACCAAAATAATGAAAGGTGTATCCCGATGATCAAGAATTCGCTGCTTGCCCTGGGTCTGTTGGCCGCGCTGCCGTTCGCCGCATCGGCTGCCGATGGCCTGTCGTACAACTACGTTGAAGGCGGCTACGTGAACACCGATGCCAAGGGCGGCGACGCTGATGGCTGGGGCGTGAAGGGCTCGGTTGCCGTGCATCCGAACTTCCACATCTTCGGTGATTACAGCAAGCAGGAAACCGACACCTTCAAGAACGATGTCGACCAGTGGCGCATCGGCGCCGGCTACAACTACGGCATCGCACCGAACACCGACCTGGTGGCTCGTGTTGCGTACCAGAAGTTCGACATGAAGCACGGCCTGGACTTCAACGGCTACTCCACTGAAGTGGGCGTGCGCACCGCGTTCAACCCGTACCTGGAAGGCTATGCGCTGGCCGGTTACGAGGATTACAGCAAGAAGCACGGCATCAACCCGGACGGCGAGTTCTACGGCCGYGTCGGCGCTACCGCCAAGYTCAACCAGAACTGGGGYCTGAGYGGCGAAGTGAAGCTGGCCAAGGCCGGCGACCGCGAGTGGTTCGTGGGCCCGCGCTTCAGCTGGTAACAAACGCCTGTCGTTAGTGCGTGTAACTGGCG
This sequence comes from Stenotrophomonas sp. 05L44_2, assembly GCF_056665995.1. Lineage (NCBI taxonomy): Bacteria > Pseudomonadati > Pseudomonadota > Gammaproteobacteria > Lysobacterales > Lysobacteraceae > Stenotrophomonas > Stenotrophomonas sp. 05L44_2. The sequence continues at coordinate 2,073 of NZ_JBFTNR010000350.1, read as the reverse complement.
TGTGATCTCTCTCCCACACGCCAGCGAAGCCCGGCCTCGTGCCGGGCTTCTCTTTTTCCGGCATCGCTTTGCCACAATGGGGCATGGGCGATCCCTCCACTCCCGCTGGCACCGGCTTGGCCTACCAGGAACACCTGGCGCCTGCGCCGCTGCGTGGCCAGTTCGGCCAGCTCTGGCAGAGCCAGTTGCCTGCTGATGCCAGTGGCAGCATCACCGTGCTGCCCGATGGATGCGTGGACATTCTCTGGCGTGATGGTGCGCTGTTCGTGGTGGGACCGGACCGTACCGCCGCACACCCGCAACTGACCCCCGGTGCACAGGTGCTGGGCGCGCGGTTCCGGCCTGGGCAGGCATCGTCTGCGCTCGGCATCGACTTGTCCGGCATCGTCGGCCAAGCCGTGCCCCTGATCGAATTCAATACCCGCTGGGCGACTCAGGCTGCGGCCTGGATCGGTGACGCCGCGCCCGACCAGCGCCTGCAGCGCCTGGCTGACAGCCTGCAGCGGAACATGCCGGCGGCCGTGCTGGACGAACACACACGCCGCGCGCATGCGCTGTTCGCGCACGCTGCCAGAGGCGATGCCAGCATCGACGCACTCGCCGCACAACTGGCCATGAGCCCGCGCACCCTGCGTCGCTTCAGCCAGACGCAGTTCGGTTACGGAGCAAAGTCGCTGGAGCGGATCCTGCGTCTGCAGCGGTTCCTGCGCTGCAGCCAGACCCAACCCGCGCACAGTCTGGCGATGCTGGCCGTGGAGGCGGGCTATGCCGACCAGGCCCACCTCAGCCGCGACGCCCGCGAGCTTGCCGGCCTGACGGCAAGCGCGCTGCGCCAGCAGTGGGGACGTTGATGGCCGTTTCGTTCAAGACCCGGGCCCGACCCTGACCGATGCTGGGCGCTCCAACCACAGAGCCGCACCATGAGCCACGCAGACACCACCACTGCCGAACGCCGCATCGACAACATCGAATTCAACGTCGCCGACATCGCCCGCAGCAAGCAGTTCTATGGGCAGGTCTTCGGCTGGTCCTTCACCGACTACGGCCCGGCCTATACCGAGTTCGATGACGGCCGCCTCAAAGGTGGCTTTGTCGCCGGCCAGGCAGTGACGCCCTCAGGAGGCGCGCTGGTCATCGTGTACTGCGTGGACCTTGCCGACGCGCAGCAGCGCATCCTCGCAGCTGGCGGCGAGATCGTGCAGGCGGTGTTTGCCTTTCCCGGCGGCCGTCGCTTCCATTTCCGCGATCTGGACGGCTACGTGCTGGCGGTGTGGAGCGACGCCAGCTGATCCGTCTGCCTCTACAATCCGCCAATGGAAACGCACATCGATGCCTATGTGAGGCAGGCCGACGGCAACTGCATCAAGGTGATGCTGTTCAATGGCCGCTCGCGGGCCTCGCTGCAGGCGCTGGGATTCACCGCTGGCGAAGAAGACACCCTCACCCTGCCGGTCCCCGACGATGCAGCCAAGGCCGCCGTCTTCCTCCGCCTGCGTGATCTCGGCGTGGCCTTCTCGGCGGGCAGGGAGTGGTGTCCGGCCGACGTGTTCGAGCATCTTCGCGAGGGCGGTGTGCTGGAGGGACCCTACCTGCGGGTTGCGTGGCGCACGCCGCAGCAGTTCACCGTGACCACGGCGTAGCCACAGCATGGACGTGATCGAGATCGCTGGAGCGAATCTGCTGCGCGATGCTGCGGACGGCTGGCAGCTGCAGGCGTCGGTGGTCTCGCAGGACCGCATGCGGCTGGCCTGCATCCTTCGTGTCGGGCAGCGCTTTCGCGTCGAGCGGTTCCTGCGCGGACACATGCGGCCGCAGTGGCACGGAGAGTGGTGGTTGCAGCAGCCGCAGCACTCGATCACCGACAGCGGGCTGCAGGCACAGGTGCTTGCCGATGAGTGGCTGGCGCCCGTCGGCTGACCACCGCGAACTGAGAACCGCTCCGTCGCCGGCAAGGTCGTTCCGCTATGATCGCCCGCACATCGCCGCAGGCGATGTGCCCGCCTCAAGCCAGCAGGAACCATCGTGAACGCCCAGCCCGCACCCATCACCGCCCTCAACCACACGCTCGACAAC
>NZ_JBFTNR010000349.1:0-4354 GCF_056665995.1 Stenotrophomonas sp. 05L44_2 | reverse complement strand
GCAGCAACTGCGGGGTGAGGTGAAGTTGTTGGCCCAGCTGGGTCGAGAGTGAAGCCTTCATCGTGGTTCCCCGGCGCCGCTCCCCGACGCCTTGTGGAACACATCTTGCTTTTGATCCGGCAAGGGCGGAATCGGGGGGTTCCTGAAGGTGTTGGTGGTGTTCCCGACACCGTGTAGGGAAAGCCCCTACACAAGCGCGGGATTTTGACGATCATGCGCGCCAAGTCATTGATTCATGGTCAGCGGCCACGGCGGCAGGTCGTGCGTGCTGTACGGAATCCCGTCGGGATGCGTGTGGGTGACGGTATTTCGGCGCCAGCCCTGCCAGTGGCGCTGCGGCGTTAGCGCCGACGCGGGGACGTCATTCCAGTTCGTGCTGGTGGCGCGCGGCCAGCAGCAGCAGATCATTGGCGCGACGGCAACCCAGCGATTCCATCATGCGTGCGCGATGGGTCTCCACCGTCTTGACGCTGATGCCAAGATCGGCGGCGATTTCCTTGTTGCTCTCGCCCTTGCCGATGCGGCGAAGGATCTCGCGCTGGCGCGGCGACAGTGCGGCAATGCCGGTCGGTTTTTCGCGACCGAGCATCGGCGCCAGCATCTTGGCCGAGATCTGCGGGCTCAGGAATACCTGGCCGGCATGCGCGGCACGCAGCGCCAGTTCCAGCTCCTGCGGTGCGGCATCCTTGACCACGAAACCGACGGCACCCCGATCCAGAGCGTCGCGCACGTGGGCGGCGTCGTCGTGCATGGTCATCATCACGATGCGCGTACCGGGTGCGCGCAGGCGGATGTCGCTCAGCGCTTCYAGGCCGGTGCGGCCGGGCAGCGACAGGTCCATCAACACCACGTCCGGTGCGTGCTGCAGGGCCATCTGCAGTGCCTGTTCGGCATTGCTGGCCTCGGCGACGAGCTGCACGTCGGCAAACCCCTGCAGCAGCCGCGCCAGGCCGGCGCGAACCAGGGTGTGATCGTCGACGATGAGAACTCGCACAGGCACGCTGGAGGTTGGGGAGGGGGGTCCACCTTAACTTAGCTGAACGGGCACGCCAAGGGCTGTCCGTCCGCCTGCATGGTGGCAGATTTCAGCGTGCGCGGCGGGCCTCGGCCACCTGCCGGCGGTGCAGCCGGAACAGATGCCGTTCCATCGCCATTTCCAGGCCATCGCCGAGGYGATGGAAGCGCAGCCACAGATAGTGACCACCACCGCCATCGGCCGCTTCGGCGATGACTTCCACCGGCAGGTCGATATGGTCGGGCAGCCAGTCGCTGGGTTGCAGGCGGACAACGCCGGCCTGGCCGGGCGTGCTGCCGCTGCGTGGGCCCAGCTGCAGGCGGATGCCACGGCGCGACCAGCGCACCGGGCGAAGCGTTGGTTCCTGGCCCTGCTGGCGGATCAGGCGGCCGAGCAGGACCATGGTCAGGTCCACCTTGGCTTCCAGGCGCTGCAGCTGCAAGCTGGCTTCGCTGCGTTCCTCGTGTTCGTCGATGCGGCTGTCTTCGACCAGTGCCAAGCTGCGCAGCAGGCCTTCGGCACTGCTGGTCCGGCCCACTGCACTGCCGGCCTGGAACTCGGCGGGCAGGGCCAGTTCACAGCTGAGCGTTTCGTCGAACAGCTCGCTTTCAGCCGGGTGGTGCAGGGACGTGGTCGGCAGCACGGTCATGCCAGCGATTCTGCCTGCAGGTAGGCATGCGCGGCGCGAAGGGAGCGGCGGCCGTCCTGCATCTGCACGGAGACTGCGTCGCGACGCTGGCGCAGCAGGCCGAGCAGGCTCTGCTGGCGCTCCAGCAGGGCCGACAGCGGCGCGTGGTCGGCGCTGCCCAGCGGCTGGCTCAGCAGTGCGTGCAGGGTGCTGTCATGGCCATCGAGCAGGCTGTCGGCCTGTTCGAAGGCCTCTTCGTCGAGGGCCTTCTCGAAGGCATCCAGCTGCGCGTTGAGTTCAAGCAGGCTCATGGCGCCATCGCCGCGGGACGGCGCTGTTCGTGCGGAATGGCATTCCAGGCACCGTCGATCTCGCCCAGCAGCTGCAGCGATTCGTCCAGCGCGGCGCGGTCGTTGTGCAGGTTGGCTTCGGTCAGGCGCTGCAGCAGGTAGTCGTACAGCGCCGACAGGTTGCCGGCGATTTCGCCGCCGGCTTCATGGTCCAGCGAGCCGTTGAGGTGGGCGACGATCGCGCATGCTTCGCCGATCGCCTTGCCCTTGCCGGCCTGGTCGCCCTGGTCGAGGGTGGCCTGTGCACGGCGCACGCGCTCCAGCGCTCCAGACAGCAGCAGCGCCACCAGTTTGTGCGGATCGGCATCGGCGACCGCACTGGTCACACCCACCTGGCGGTATTGCTCGGCGTACTGACGGCTGGAACCGTACATTCGTGATTCTCCCTTGCGCGGGGTGCCGGGGTGCGGTCGAAGGGACCGTTGACGCCGGCACTGCGATGATTGCTGTTGCGTCCGTTATCGGTGCGTACGGCGCCAAACTTGAGCGCCGTGCGTGTTTCCTCAGCGGTTCAACTGGGCCAGCTGCTGCTGCAGGGCGGTGTTGCTCTGCTGCAGCTTGCCCATCAGGCTGTCCAATGCCACGAACTGCTTCTTGTAACGGGCCTCGACACCGACCATGCGCGCGTCCAGGTCCTTGCGGCGCTTGTCGATGTTGTCCAGCGTGGTGTTCAGCCCCTTGGTGCGGGCGACGAAGGCGCCTTCCTTGCCAACCGTGGTGCTGACGTAGCCGTCCACCAGTGAATACAGCCGGCCGGCACCGCCGGTATCGCCGGTGACCGCCTGGCGGATCTTCTCCGGCTGCGCGGCGAGGGCTGCGGCGAACTTGGTGCTGTCCAGCACCAGGGTGCCATCGGCATTGGGATAGCCGCGGGTCTGCAGGCCCAGTGCCTTGGCATCCAGCTGGTCGCCTGCCAGGTCCTTGAGCACACCGGACATCGTCGAACGCAGCTGGGCGATCGCACCCCGCATCTGCGCATCGCCGGTCAGCGCGGCGGCTTCCTTGGTCTTCGGGTCGTACTTGGTTTCGGTGTTGATCGCCGCGACGGCCGCGTTGTAGGCGGTGACGAACTCCTGCATCACCTTGGTTGCGGCCGTGGTGTCGGTGCTGATGACGACCGTGCTCAGGCCCGGCACCTTCAGGTTCAGGGTCAGGCCTGGCACCGCGTCGGTCACGGTGTTGCTGGCACTCACCACTTCCACGCCGTCAATGGTCAGCAGCGCATCCTTGGCGGGGCTGTTTTCCTTCAGGCTGCCGACCAGCGCGCCCAGCTTGGGATCGCTGCCGGCGTATTCCAGCTTGATCGCGCTGGCCGCGCCGGTCTTTTCCTGGGCGATGGACAGGTACTGGTTGTCGCCGGAGCTGATCAGCGTGGCCTGCACGCCTTCCTTGCGGCCGGCGGCGTCGATCTTGTTGCGGACGGTGGTAAGCGTGTCGCCTTCCTCCAYCTGCACGTTCATCGTCTTGGCCTTGTCACCCACGCCGACGGTAAGCGTCAAGGTTCCGGCACCGAAGGTATCGGTCTTGGGAACCGACGTGTCGGCAATCAGCTTGTGCGCCGACGCCAGGTTCTTCACCTCGACCTTGTGGGTACCGTTGGCTGCGGCCGCCTTGCTGGTACCGAGGTCGTACAGCGCCACCGATGCCGTCAGCACATCCTCAGTATTGCCTGGCTGTGCTTTGCCGGAGGCGGTTACCGTGCGGGTGTCGAAGGCGGTGGTGGCCTTCAATGCGGTCAGGGCGGTCTTCAGCTTGTCGAAGGCCGAGGTGACCGTGCCGAGCGACGACAGCTGCATCTTGGTCTTGGACTGCTGCAGGTTCAGCGCATTGTCGGCCGGCTTGCGGTCCGCTGCGACCAGCTGGTTGACGATGCTGGAGATGTCCAGCCCTGAGCCAATGCCACCGTATCCAAAGTCTGCCACGTCGTTTCTCCTGGTATACGGGCCTGGCCGTCGTACGGCGGCCCGTCGTCAACGAAAATAGCGGCCTGTGCCGCTGGGTCTTGAGGACTTCGTTGATGCACGCGCCGTGCCACTGGCTGGTGGGGCGGTTCTGGCACGCCGGTTGCAGGAGGTCTGGGGCAGGGTGCGGGTGGGTTCACCGCGGGCTGCCGGGGGTCTGTAAAAAACCCTCCCCCAATGCAGGGGAGGGATCAGGCTACTGACAATCGGGGGGAGACGAAGCCGCCCGGTACGTACAGTCAAAATGCACAACGCTGAAAGAGAGGTCCGCAGGGGCGGGCGATGCCAAGCCGGTTCGGGAAGCTTCCCGGGCCGGGCATGGCCGGCACCTGAGTACGCCGTGGCTGTCGGGTTGCCGCTACCGTCGGTTCAACCCGACGGTAGCGGCGCCTTCTTGCCG
>NZ_JBFTNR010000348.1:0-6808 GCF_056665995.1 Stenotrophomonas sp. 05L44_2 | reverse complement strand
GGCATGGCCCGGCGCTACCACAGGACAGGTCGGCAGCGCCGGGCCATGCCCGGCGAGCGCAGCGGCGCATTGGATCGCGCTCAATACCCCGCGGCCATGAAGGCCTCCAGTACCGCATCGCGCAGCGCGTCGGGCAGGGCCTCGATCTCCACGGCGCGGTCGTCCAGGTGCAGACGTGGGTCCAGGCTGCTGGCCCGGCCCTGGGCCAGGGCCTGCAGCCACAGCAGCACGCAGATGACGAATTCGCGCTCGTGGCCCAGCCGCACCTGGCTGGCACCGCGCTCGATCACTTCGAACGGATACCATTCCTGCTCATCGCTGAACCTGCCGCCCTGGCGCTGCAGTGCCTGCAACTGCTGCAGGTGGCGCGGCGCATCATCGCCCGCATCGCACAGCGCGGCGATCCAGGCCAGTTCAGTCGGGCTGGCCGACAGCGCCAGCGTTGGTGAACGTACTGCGGATGGAGCTGGAGCCAGACCTTCCATGTGGGGCCTCCTCGACACGTTCCGCTGCGGTCTCCCCCGCGCTGCAAGCTTCAGCCGGCGGCCGTAAGGCCGACGTGAACAATGGCCCGCCGCCCCTTGTCTGCCGGCCCGGCCAGCGCCATATCGATCTGGCTGCCCGCGCTGCCGGGCCCGTACTCTGGAGACCTGCCGTGACCGTTGCCAACCCCCTGCTCGATTTTTCCGGCCTGCCGCGCTTCGAGGCGATCCGCCCCGAGCATGTGGCGCCGGCGCTGGACGTGCTGCTGGCGCAGGCCGAAGCGGCGGTCAGCGCTGCCGAGCAGGTGCAGCCGGTAACCTGGCAGACCTTCGTCACCCCGCTGGACGACGCCACCGAACGCCTGTGGCGCGCCTGGGGCCTGGTGGGCCACCTGCAGGGCGTGGTCAACACGCCGGAACTGCGTGAGGCCTACAACAGCAACCTGCCGCGGGTGACCCGCTTTGCCAGTGCGCTGGGCCAGAACCTGACGCTGTACCGCCAGTACCAGGCGCTGGCGGCCAGCACCGAAGCGGCCGGTTTTGATGAGGCGCGCCGCAAGGTGCTGGACAACACCCTGCGTGATTTCCGCCTCGGCGGTGCTGAACTGGATGCGGACGCGCAGCAGCGTTTTTCCGCCATCAAGGAGGAACTGTCGGCGCTGTCGGCGAAGTTCTCGCAGAACGTGCTCGACGCCACCGATGCGTGGTCGCTGATCGTCGAAGACCCGGCGCGCCTGGCCGGCGTGCCGGACGATGTGAAGGCTGCTGCACGCGCCGCTGCGGAAAAAGACGGCAAGGCAGGCTGGAAGCTGACCCTGCAGATGCCGTGCTACCTGCCGGTGCAGACCTGGGGCGAGGACCGCGACCTGCGCGAGATCCTGTACCGCGCCAGCGCGCAACGCGCCTCCGAGTTCGGCGACGATGCGCTGGACAACGGCGGCAACATCGATCGCATCCTTGCACTGCGTGCCGAGCTGGCCGCGCTGCTGGGCTTTGATTCCTACGCCGACTATTCGGTGGCCACCAAGATGGCCAGCGACCCCGCCGAAGTGCTGGGCTTCCTGCGTGACCTGGCCGCGCGCGCCAAGCCGTTCGCGGCCAAGGACCGCGCCGAGCTGGAGCAGTTCGCCCGCGAGCATCTCGGTATCGACAGCCTGCAGGCCTGGGATCTGGCGTTCGCCGCCGACCGCCTGAAGCAGGCGCGTTACAGCTACTCCGAGCAGGAAGTGAAGCAGTATTTCACCGAACCGAAGGTACTCGGCGGCCTGTTCTCGGTGATCGAGCAGCTGTACGCCCTGCGCGTGCAGGAAGACAGCGCGCCGGTCTGGCATGAGGACGTGCGCTTCTTCCGCCTGGTGGATGCGCAGGGCGCCCTGGTGGGCCAGTTCTACCTGGACCTGTACGCCCGCGAGGGCAAGCGTGGCGGCGCGTGGATGGATGACTGCCGCAACCGCCGCGAGCGCGCCGATGGCAGCGTACAGACGCCGCTGGTGTACCTGGTGTGCAACTTCGGCCGTGGTGCCGATGGCAAGCCGGCAACCTTCAGCCACAATGAAGTGACCACGCTGTTCCATGAAATGGGCCATGGCCTGCATCAGCTGCTGACCCGCATCGGCGAACTGGGCGTGGCCGGCATCAACGGCGTGGAGTGGGATGCGGTGGAGCTGCCCAGCCAGTTCATGGAGAACTTCTGCTGGGAATGGGACCACCTTCAGGGCATGACCGCGCATGTGGAAACCGGCGAGCCGCTGCCGCGCGCGCTGTACGAGCGCATGCTGGCCGCACGCAACTTCCACAGCGGCATGRCCACCGTGCGCCAGTTGGAATTCGGTCTGTTCGACATGCTGCTGCACAGCCAGTTCGAGGCGGCGCAGGACAGCGTGCTGGCACTGCTTGAGCGGGTGCGTGCGGAAGTGGCGGTGAACCATCCGCCGAGCTGGAATCGCTTCCCATGCCCGGCGAGCACGTAGCGCGGTGTAGGAAAGCCGCCGGGCATGGCCCGGCGCTACCGGGGCGTCCCGCTTTCAATCGGCGTAGATCATCTTCCGGGTCATGCCGCCGTCGACGATGAAGTCCTGGCCGGTGCTGAAGCCGGACAACGAGGAAAGCAGGTACACCGCCAGTGCGCCGATGTCCTCGGGTTCGCCGACGCGGCCAACCGGATGCTGGGCGTGGTCGGTGGCCGAGTACTGCGGCACGTGCCGGCGTGACGGCGCCTGCCAGGCATCGGTGCTGATCCAGCCGGGGCTGATGCTGTTCACCCGCACCGCCGGTCCCGCACTGATGGCCAGAGCGTGGGTGAAGGCCACCAGCCCGCCCTTGGCCGCAGCGTAGGCTTCGCTGTGGGCCTCGGACTGCCAGGCGCGCGTCGATGCGATGTTGATGATCGCGCCTGCGTCGGCCGACAACGCCGGCAATGCGTGCTTGCTGCACAGGAACGCGCCATGCAGCGATGACAGCCGGCGCTGCCATTCTTCCCAGTCCATGTCCTGCAGCAGGGTGCCGTGCGGCCCGGCGATGCCGGCATTGTTGACCAGGCCGTCGATGCGCCCGAAGCGTTGCAGGGCCGCCGCGATGAAGTCGCGCACGCTGCTTTCGTCGGTGATGTCCAGCCGCTGGAACGCGGCATCATCGCTGCGCTGCCATTCGGCCAGGCAGGCCTGGCCCGCCTCTACGTCCAGATCGCCGATCAGCACACGGCCGCCGGCACCGAGCACCGCCTGGGCGATGCCGCGGCCGATGCCGTTGGCACCGCCGGTGACCAGCACCACCCTGCCGTGCAGCGGCGCAGTCGGCCAGGTGGCAATCGGCGGCACCGTGCTCATGACAGGTCGTCGCCGCGCAGGCGACGGTGCCAGCCCTCGACACCGATCCGGTCCAGGGTCTGGATGTTGCGCTCGACGATCACGTCCGGGTCCGGGTAGACATCCACCGCGCGTGCCACGCTGTCTTCGCGCAGCAGGTGCAGGGTGGGGTAGGGCGCGCGGTTGGTGTAGTTGCTGGCGTCATCGGCGGCGACGCCATCGAACTGGTAGTCCGGATGGAAGCTGGCCACCTGCAGGATGCCCTGCAGGTCCAGCGCCTCGATCGCCGCATCGGCGTTGTCGAGGAAGTCGTTGTAGTCGAGGAAGTCGGTCAGTACCTGCGGATGCACGATCAGGGTGGTATCGATCTGCTCGGCCGGCGTGTCGCGCAGCAGCACCAGTTCTTCGGCCAGTTCTTCCACCAGGGCTTCGGGTGTGGTCGCGTCGCTCAGCACGATGCGGACCTGGTCCTTCACGTACACCGCCTTGGCGAACGGGCACAGGTTCAGGCCGATGACGATGCGCTCCAGCCACAGGCGGGTGGCGGCGATCGGGTCATCGGTGGGCAGGGGGGTGTCGGTCATGGCGGGCGCATCGGCTGGCGGGGGTGGCCATTGTAGGCGGGCCGCTGCAGGGGCGCCGTTCACTGTGCAGGAACTGGACAACGGCGATGCTGGAAATTCCCATTGATTCAATCCCTTGCCGACATCACGCCAATGGCCGATTGCCGACGCTGCGGGCCAGGCGTGCAATGGCGGCACGACACAGGAGGACTTTTCATGACTGCATCTTCCCCATGGCTGCCGGACGCACTCTGGTCAGGCGCCTTCTTCGACGGTCAATGGAGCGCCGCTGCACAGCGCCAGCCGGTGATCGAGCCCGCCACCGGGCACTYGCTTGGCGAAATCGGCCTGGCCGATGCGGCGCAGGTCGCACGTTCGGCGGCCGCTGCGGCGCAGGCGCAACAGGCATGGGCGGCAGCGCCGTACGAACAGCGCGCCGAGGTGCTGCGCAAGGCTGCACGCCTGGCCGAAGAAAACATCGATACGCTGATCGACTGGCTGGTCCGTGAAAGTGGCTCCACCCGCCTGAAGGCCGGTTTCGAGGCCAAGGTGACCATCAAGGCGCTGCATGAGGCCGCCGCGCTCCCTTCGCGCAGCGTGGGTGAGATCCTGCCGTCCGAACCTGGGCGGCTGAACCTGGCGCGGCGCCGTCCGCTGGGTGTGGTGGGGGTGATCTCTCCGTTCAATTTCCCGCTGTACCTGGCGATGCGCGCGGTGGCGCCGGCGATCGCGCTCGGCAATGCCGTGGTGCTCAAGCCGGACCCGCGCACGGCGGTGTGTGGTGGTGCGGTGATCGCACGCCTGTTCGAGCAGGCTGGTCTTCCGCAGGGTGTGCTGCAGATGTTGCCCGGCGACGGCGCCGCCGGTGCCGCGCTGACCAGCGACCCGCATGTGGCGATGATCCAGTTCACCGGCTCGACGGCGGCCGGACGCAAGGTTGGCGAAGCCGCCGGCAAGCACCTGAAAAAGGTGTCGCTGGAGCTGGGCGGCAAGAACGCGCTGATCATCCTTGACGATGCGGATCTCGACCTGGCCGTGGCCAACACCGCCTGGGGCGTGTACCTGCACCAGGGCCAGATCTGCATGGCCACCGGCCGTGTGCTGGTACAGCGCGGCATCCACCAGGCCTTCCTGCAGAAGCTGGTGGCCAAGGCGAAGTCGCTGAAGGTGGGTGACCCGGCACGCGAGGATGTTGCGCTGGGTCCACTGATCAATGCCGCGCAACGCGACCATGCAGCGCGTGTGGTCGACGACGCGGTGAAGGCGGGTGCCACGCTTGAAACCGGCGGCACCCACCAGGACCTGTTCTTCGCACCCACCGTGCTCGGCAACGTCAGTGTCGACAATCCGGCGTTCAACGAAGAGATCTTCGCGCCAGTAGCGGTGGTGGTGCCGTTCGATGACGACGACGAAGCCGTGCGCCTGGCCAATGACAGCGAGTACGGCCTGTCGATGGCGATCGTCTCCCGCAATGTCGGCCGCGCGCTGAAGCTGGGCGAGCGCCTGCGCACCGGTCTGCTGCACATCAACGACCAGACCGTGAACGACGAGGTCATCAATCCCTTCGGTGGGGTAGGGGCGTCCGGCAACGGCACCAGCATCGGCGGCCCGTCCAACGTGGAGGAATTCACCCAGTGGCAATGGATGACGGTCAAGGGCGAAGCCCCGGCCTATCCCATCTGATCGAGGAGAACGCAACGATGAGCAGCAACAGTGGATCGCGTGACATCACCGCAGCGGTGGTGCGCGGCAAGGAACAGCCCTTTGTCATCGAGCAGGCGCGCCTGCGCGGCCCGCAGGACGACGAAGTGCTGGTGAAGATCGTAGCGACCGGCCTGTGCCATACCGATCTGATCGTGCGTGACCAGTACTATCCGGTGCCGCTGCCGGCGGTGCTGGGCCATGAGGGTGCGGGCATCGTCGAGGCGGTCGGCCCCAACGTGCGCGAACTGAAGGCCGGCGACCATGTCGTGCTGACCTACGGCCAATGCGGCCACTGCAATCCCTGTCGTGGTGGCCACGGTGCGTACTGCCGCGATTTCTTCGCGCTGAATTTCGGTGGTGATGATGGCCACGGCCATACCGCCATCACCGATGCACAGGGCCAACCGCTGCACGATCACTTCTTTGCACAGTCGTCGTTCGCCACGTTTGCGCTGGCGCGCGAGATCAATGCGATCAAGGTGCCTGACGATGCGCCGCTGGAGCTGCTCGGCCCGCTGGGCTGCGGCATCCAGACCGGTGCCGGTGCGGTGCTCAACTCGCTGCAGGTGCGATCGGGCAGCAGCTTCGCCAGCTATGGCGCCGGTGCGGTCGGCCTGAGCGCGGTGATGGCGGCCAAGGTGGCCGGGGCCACCACCATCATCGCCATCGACGTGGTGCCCTCGCGGTTGCAGCTGGCCATGGAGCTGGGCGCCACCCATGTGGTCAACAGCCGCGAGACCGACGTGATCGAGGCGGTGCGCGCGATCACCGGGGGTGGCGCCGATTTCGCGCTGGAATCGACCGGGCGCCCGGAAGTGCTGTCGGCCGGCATCGAAGCGCTCGGCGGGCTTGGCATGATGGGCGTGGTCGGTGCGCCGAAGCTGGGCACCACTGCCAGTTTCGATGTGAACAACCTGCTGCTGGGTGGCCGCAGCATCCGTGGCATTGTCGAGGGTGACAGCGTGCCGCAGGTGTTCATTCCGCAGCTGGTGACGCTGTACCAGCAGGGGCGCTTCCCGTTCGACAGGCTGGTGAAGTTCTATCCGCTGGAGCAGATCAACCAGGCGGCCGAGGACAGCACGCGGGGGATTACGCTGAAGCCGATTCTGCGGATCGCGGCGTGAGGTGAGGGTGGGGTGGGTTTGCAGGGCTGCGCCCTGCACCTGCCGAATCAACGGCAACGGCAACGGCAACGGCAACGGCAACGGCAAAAGCGGGCATTCCGTGGGATGGCGGGGTGGGTCCGGTTGCGGGG
>NZ_JBFTNR010000347.1:0-7127 GCF_056665995.1 Stenotrophomonas sp. 05L44_2 | reverse complement strand
TTCGTATACCGGGCAGTTCCTCGCCCGGATGCTGCCGTCCACCAGCGCGCGACCGGACCAGCCCGCCGCCGTGGCCAACAAGCCCGATGCGCGCCCGCCGCGCAAGGTGAAGCCCGAGAAGCCGGCGAAGAAGGCAGCCGCCGCCAAGAGCACCGGCAAGGCCAGCAAGACCGCCACGGCCGGCACCAAGAAGAAGAAGGACGCCTGATGAGCAGCGAACACAAGATCCTGGCCCGCATTCCGATCAGCGTGCGCTGGCGTGACATGGACAGCATGGGCCACGTCAACAACGCCAAGTACATCTCCTACCTGGAAGAGGCGCGCGTGCGCTGGATGCTGGGCGTGGAAGGCGTGTCGATGACCGACCGCATCGCACCGGTGGTGGCCGCCACCAACGTCAACTACCGGTTGCCGATCGTGTGGCCCAACGACATCCTGGTTGAGCTGTTCGTCGAGCGCCTGGGCAACAGCAGCGTGACCATCGGTCATCGCATCGTCGACCAGCAGGACGAGTCGAAGCTGTATTCGGACGGCAACGTGGTGGTGGTCTGGATGGACACGCAGACCGGCAAGAGCGCGCCGCTGCCGGACGCGATCCGCAGCGCATCCACCTGAAGGTAGTGCCGGCCGCTGGCCGGCACTCTCCCCGCCGGGCATGGCCCGGCGCGACCGTTCCAATCAAAGGACTGACATGATCCACCAGACTGAACTGCGCGACCTGCTGCCCGGCATGGTCCCCTTCCCCGCCGACGTATTCCCCGATGACCAGGCTTGGCTTGGCCAGCACCTGTTGCCGCTGCTGAAAATCGACCTCGGCGTGCTGCGCCCGGAACTGGCCGGCAGCGTGGCCACGATGCTGTGCCCGATCGAGCCCTACGACGGCTGTATTGGTGAAACCACCGAAGAGCACCACAACGCGTTAACCGGCACCAACTGGATCGCCTTTGCACTGACCGCCGACAACCGCATGCGTTTCCTCGGTGAGGAGGGCTACTTCATCGGCGACCAGGTGCAGGACAAGCACGCGCTGAAGCACATCGCTGAGATGCGTGAGAGCTACAGCAAGGCACGTGCGTACTTCCAGCAGCATGGACGCCTGGCCAGCTATTCGCGCTATGGCGACGGCGAGCCCGGCGAGCAGGCGTACCTCGATGTGCTGGGCGGGCAGATCTCGACCGGCAACTGGATCGAAACCGCGGAGATTCCGGCCGCCTTCGCGCTGGCGTTCACCGAGGCTGCCGACGACCGGCATGCGCCGGACGATGCCGAGCGCGCGATCATCACCCGCGATGGCCACAARTTCTTCGCCGTGGCCGAAGTGGCCGGCTACAACTGGTGTGCAACCGGTGCCGATGCGATCGTGATGCTGTACGAGCCGGAAAGCCGCACGGTGCTGTTCTCGTACGACTGGTCGTAAGCCCCACCGCGCTGTGCGCTCGCCGGGCATGGCCCGGCGCTACCGATTAAGCCCCACCGCGCTGCGCGCTCGCCGGGCCATGCCCGGCGGAACGAGCGCCGCGTTACGGCGCGGCCTTGCGCACTATCAGGGCCGTGCTGACTTCGGTGCCCCCCTCCAGTTGCACCTGCAGCCACACGGGCTGCCCCTCCTCCAATACGCGCCTGCCGTCCATCAACATCAGGTGCAGGCCGCCGGGCTTGAGCACGGCACGTTCGCCCGGCGCCAATGGCAGGCGCTCGACAGCACGCATGCGGCTGACCCCGTCGACGATCCGGGTCTCGTGCAACGACACATCACCGAAACTCGCACTGCGCGCACCGATGATGGTCACCGCGGTGGAGCAGCCGTTGCGGATCACGCCATAGCCGGCAGTCATGGGCGTCGCCGTCGGGCTGGGCGGCAGACGTACCCAGCCCTGCGAGACGGTGACGCACTCCGGCACCGCGGCCGCCGCCGATGCTGCGCCCGCACACATCATCAACAGTACGCCAACGAATGGTTTGGTTATCATCGCCCAGGTTCCTTCTTCGCAACGAGACCCGCAGCATGACGACGCTCATCGAGGTGATCAACCATGGCCCCATCCGCGAACTGCGGCTGGCGCGGCCGCCGGTCAATGCACTGGACACCGAGCTGTGCCGGCAGTTGATCCATGCCATCGAACTGGCGATGGCCGAGGACGCGCACGGCATCGTGCTGTCCGGCAGCGAGCGCATCTTCACCGGCGGCATGGACGTGCCGCACCTGCTCTCGCATGGTGATGACAAGCACAAGCTGCTGGACACCTGGAACGCGTTCTTCGGCGCGGTACGCACGCTGGCCGAGAGCCGCATCCCGGTGGTTGCGGCGATCACCGGCCATGCACCGGCGGGCGGCTGCGTGCTGGCCCTGTGCTGCGACTACCGGGTGATGGCACGCAGTGCCGATCCGGCGCGCCCGTATGCCATCGGCCTGAACGAAGTGCAGGTCGGCCTGATCGCACCGGAAGGCATCCAGCGCCTGTTGCGCCGTGCGGTGGGCGCGCACCGCTCCAGCGTGCTGCTGGCCACCGGCGCGCTGGTACCGGCCGAACAGGCGCTGCAGATCGGCCTGGTCGACGAACTGGTGGATGGCGAACTGGTGGCGGCCCGTGCGGTGGCCTGGCTGCAGGACCTGCTGAAGCAGCCGCGGCAGCCGATGCTGCTGACCCGTGCCATTGCCCGCGCCGAGCTGCACGACGCCCTGCATCCGGACCTGATCCAGCTCGACCGCTTCGTCGAGGCCTGGTTCGCACACCGGTATAATCGACCCCTCTTTCATCGCTGTGGCCGCCCCCTTGAACGACATGCCCGAACCCGTCGTCTCCGAGCTGATCGATCTGCTCACCCTGGAGCGGCTGGAGGACAACCTGTTCCGSGGCCAGAGCCGCGACATCGGTACCAAGTACGTGTTCGGCGGGCAGGTGCTGGGCCAGGCCCTGGCGGCCGCGCAGGCCACGGTCGACAATGGTCGCCATGTGCACTCGCTGCACGCCTATTTCCTCCGCGCCGGCAACATCGACCATCCGATCGTCTACGACGTCGACCGTACCCGCGACGGTGGCAGCTTCTCGGTGCGCCGGGTGACCGCCATCCAGCATGGCAAGGTGATCTTCTTCTGCGCGGCCTCGTTCCAGCAGGCCGAATCCGGTGCCGAGCACCAGCACAAGATGCCCGAAGTGCCGCAACCGGAAGACATCGAACCGAACCGGCCGTTGCCGGCGGAGGTGCTTGAGCGCTTGCCGATCAAGGTGCAGCGCTGGCTCTCGCGCGGCGGTCCGTTCGAGTTCCGCCATGTGTATCCCCGCGATGAACTGAACCCGCCCAAGCGCCCGCCCTACCACCAGGTCTGGCTGCGCCTGAGCGAGCGCGTGGGCGATGCTCCCGAGCTGCACCAGGCACTGCTGGCCTACGCGTCGGACTTCCACCTGCTGGGCACGGCGACCTTCCCGCACGGCATCAGCTACTACCATCCGCACGTGCAGATGGCCTCGCTGGACCACGCGATCTGGTTCCACCGCCCGTTCCGCGCCGACGATTGGCTGCTGTACTCGCTGGACAGCCCCAGTGCGCAGGATTCGCGCGGCCTGGCCCGTGGCCAGTTCTTCACCCGTGATGGCGTGCTGGTTGCCAGCACCGCCCAGGAAGGCTTGATCCGCGTGGTTCCGGACCAGGCAGCAGCGGCCGCCGTGCCGGCCAAGGATTGACCGATGCGTCAGATTTTCAGCAGCCAGCGCGTGGAAACCGTGGAAGGCGTGGCCGAGCTCCTGCGCAGCCACGACATCCAGGTGAAGGTCACCAACGGACGCTCGTACAAGACCCGTCGCCGGGGTCAGTTCAGCTATACCGACCTGGGCAATGCAGGCGCCTACCCTGCGGTGTGGGTCGTGCGCGCCGACGACCAGCCGCGTGCGCGCGAAATCCTGCGCGACGCCCGCCTGCTCGACACCACCCGTCGTGACCACCCGACCGCCGAATTCGCCTTCCGCGATGATGTGCAGGAAAGTGCCGGTGGTCGTGGCTGGGCCTGGCGCATCCGCATTGCCCTGCTGGTGGTGATCGCCGGGGTGGCGCTGGTGATCGGCCTGCGCCATCGCGGTGCCCCTGCCCCAACCGCGCCGGTGCCCACCCCGCAGGCACAGCCGCAGCAAGCACAGCCGACCGCGCCGGCACCGCCGGCAGAAGAGGAAGTGCGGGTCCGCATCCAGCCGTCCACGTAACGCGCAGGTAGTGCCGGGCCATGCCCGGCGAGCGCAGCGGCCTGACAGAAACGCCGCCGGGCATGGCCCGGCGCTACCGGGACGCGAACCGGTCACATTCGGCGCGCGGCTCCGTCATGGGACACAATCCCTGCAGGAGCCCGCCGCCATGACGATCTTCGCCGCAAGCATCGACGAAACCCTGGAACGCGAACTGCCGGCCGCCAGCAGCGGATGCCAGCATGCCTATGGCCGCATCGTGCTGGCCTGCCAGAACACGGTCACCGCCATCGCCCTGGCCATCACCGGCGACCGCCAGGCCAGCGAGGACATCGCCCAGGAAGCGTTCGTGAAGGGCTGGCAGCAGCTGCACCAGCTGCGCAGCGCGAGCAGCTTCCTGCCTTGGCTGCGGCAGATCACCCGCAACCTCGCCCGCGACTGGCTGCGCGCACAACGTGGCCGACCGCTGAGCGGCGAGGCTGCCGAAGTGGCGCTGACCATGGCTGCGGATCCGACCCCGGGCGTGGCCGATCGCCTGCAGCGGCTGGAAGAGGAAATCGCTGCCGAAGACATCATCTCTGCCCTGCCCGCCGACAGCCGCGAAGTCCTGCTGTTGTATTACCGCGAGGGCCAGCATTCGCAGCAGGTGGCCGACCTGCTCGGGCTGAGCGACGCGGCGGTACGCAAGCGCCTGTCACGTGCCCGTGCGCAGGTGCGCGAGGGCCTGCTGCAGCGCTTCGGCGAATTCGCACGCAGCAGCGCGCCCAGTGCTGCGTTCGCAACGGCGGTGGTGTCGATGGTGATGATCGCCGCGCCCGGCACCGCCAGCGCGGCGATCCTGCTGGGAACCGGCGTCGGCGTGGGGGGCAGCAAGCTCGGCCTCGGTGGCGCCAGCGCTGCCGGCGGCACCGCGCTCGGCTCGTTGACCGCCACGCTGGGCCAGCTGCAGATGCTGCCTGCGTCAAGCTGGGCCGCGATCATCGGTGGCGTCGTCGGTGGCGCACTCGGCAGCTATCTCGGAGGGCGTTTCCTGCTGTCCTACGCAGAGACCGGTGCCGAGCAGGTCCAGGTCCGCCGCTTCGTCAACCTCAGCACCGGCACCAGCCTGGGCTGGTGCCTGGCCATCCTGTTCACCGTGCTGCTGCAGGCGCCGATGTGGGCGCAGCTGCTGGTGCTGGCACTGGGCCTGGTGGTGGTCAACTACCAGTGCCTGGTGACGCTGCGGCGAATCATGGCGCCGCTGCTTGCGCGTGATGCAGCCCGGCGTGGGCGTAACGGGATCAACTGGAAGTACGAATCCATGTACGGCCTGACCGGCATGATGGCGGTGAACCTGATCGTCATCGGTGCCCTGGCCTACACGATGACGCTCAGCGGCCGCCTGTAACGGACAACGCCGGCAGTGCGCCGGCGTTGTCGTCGATCACTGCATTGAAAATCAGCGCTGCGGCTTCGGCGCGGCGGCGTCACGGGGGCCGCCGTGGCGCGGGCCACCGTGCATCGGGCCCTTGGCGGCGTCGAACTCGGCCTTGCTCAGCTGGCCATCCTTGTTGGTATCGGCCGCGGCGAACCAGGCGTCACGATGCTGCTTCATGCGCAGCTCGCGGTCGGCCTTGTCCAGGTAGCCATCCTTGTTGAGGTCGAGCTGGTCGAAACGCTCGGCCAGGCGCGGATCGGCCTTGGCTTCGTCACGGCTGATGCGGCCATCCTTGTTCGTGTCCAGCTTGGCCCAGCGCTCGCCGCCGCGACCACCGTGGCGGCCATGCTTCCAGCGCGGCAGCTCATCACGCGAGAGCTTGCCGTCCTTGTTCTTGTCCAGCTCGTCGAACTTTGCGGCCAGGCGCGGGTTGGCCGCCGCTTCGCTGCGGTCGATGACGCCGTCGCCATTGGTATCCAGCTTGGCCGAACGCTGCGCCGGTGCAGCCGGGGTGTCGGCAGCCAAGGCAATGCCGGTCGCGGAGGTGCCGAGCAGCAGGGCCAGCAGCAGGGGGGTACGGATCATGGGGTCACTCCTGGAAATGGGATTGGCATCGGGGTGAACACCTCACCCTCGGAGGACAACAACGCCTGACCACGACCTCGGTTGACGCAGCCGCCCATTCCATTCATCCGGCGGACAGTCGCCGCCATTGCGACAGGCTGGAGCTATGCTGTGCCCATGGCGAGACACGGCGACAGAGACGACGAACTGCGACTGTTCCAGACCGGCGAGCACCCCTGCGGGTACTGGCCGGACCGGGTTGCACGCGACCTGGTGCTGGACCCGCAGGACCGTCGCCTCGGCGGGCTGTACCCGCTGGCCCTGAGCTGGGGCTTCCGACGCAGCGGCGACCTGGTCTATCGCCCGCATTGTGCGAACTGCCACGCCTGCGTCGCCGTGCGCATTCCGGTGGCCCGCTTCGCCCCGGATCGCAGCCAGCGCCGCTGCGCCGCCCGCAATGCCGATCTGGAAGTGCGCATCACCGCGGCCATGCCACGCGAGGATCTGTTCGAGCTGTACCACCGCTACCTGGTGCATCGTCATGCCAAGGGCGGCATGGACGACCACGGCCCGCACGAGTTCGAACAGTTCCTGATCGGCAGCTGGTCGCACACGCGCTTCATGGAAATGCGCCTGCCCGGCCACGACGGGCAGCCCAGCCAGCTGCTGGGCGTGGCGGTAACCGATGTGACCGAGCACGGGCTGTCGGCGGTCTATACCTTCTTCGACCCCGCCCATGCCGCGCGCGGGCTGGGCACGTTCGCGATCCTGCAGCAGCTGGAGTGGGCCCGCCGCGAGGGCCTGCCCCACCTGTACCTGGGCTACTGGATACGCGAGCACCAGAAGATGGACTACAAGCGGCGCTATCGCCCGCTGGAGGCCTACGATGGCCGCCGCTGGCATGATTTCGATGACGAACTGGACGGACGCTGACAAACCACTGACACCGGGCCAGGTGCACAATATGGCCC
>NZ_JBFTNR010000346.1:0-6750 GCF_056665995.1 Stenotrophomonas sp. 05L44_2 | reverse complement strand
TTGTGCACCGACACGTTGTCGATCATCGAATCGGGGCGTGCGAAATACACGTACTCGAAGATGCACGGGGTGTGTTCGGCCGGCTCGGCGCAGATTTCCGAGAACAACTCGCCGCGCGCGGTGATCACCAGTGCTTCGCCCGGCTGCACGTCACGCACGCGCTGGAAGCCCAGCACGTCCAGCGCGGCCGACTCGGAGGCAACAATGTATTCGTCACCCTCGGCATGACTGCGCTTGCCCAGCACCAGCGGGCGGATGCCATGCGGATCGCGGAAAGCGACCAGGCCCAGGCCCAGCACGACGCTGACCACCGCATAGCCGCCCTTGCAGCGGCGGTGCACGCCGGCAACCGCGCGGATGGCGGCTTCCGGGCTGAGCTGGCGCTGCTGTTCCAGTTCGTAGGCGAACACGTTCAACAGCACTTCGCTGTCCGAATCGGTATTGACGTTGCGGCGGTCCTGCTCGAACACCTGCTGGCGCAGGTCCTCGGTGTTGATCAGGTTGCCGTTGTGGGCCAGCGCGATGCCGTACGGCGAATTGACGTAGAACGGCTGTGCCTCGTCCATGCCTTCCGAACCGGCGGTCGGATAGCGCACATGGGCGATGCCGACGCTGCCTTCCAGGGTGGACATGGTGCGTGCATCGAACACATCGCGGACCAGGCCGGTGGCCTTCTGCACCCGCAGGCGGCTGCCGTTGACGGTGGCGATGCCCGCCGCGTCCTGGCCGCGATGCTGGAGGACGGTCAAGCCGTCATACAACTGCCCGGCGACGTTCTGGTTGCCGACGATTCCGACGATGCCACACATGATGCGAGGTCTCCGCTGGGCTGTGCCCAGTTACAAGGAAGGTGGCCGTACCTGGCCAGAGTTGTCGCCGCGTCTGCGGTCGACATTGGCCGGGTCGTCCGGCTCGATGCTGCCCGGTAGTGCTGGGGCGTCCGGGCGCACTTCGGCCGGATCGTATGCCTCGCCCTGTTCCGCCTTCGCAGGCCGCAGCCATCCGCTGCCCGCCACTATCTGACCGAGTACGCCATTATCGCCTGTCGCCCCCGGCTTGCCCACTCCGGAGCCGGCGCTCTTGCCCAGCTCCATCAACGCAGATGGGGACAGCGCGTCCATCGGCAAGGCCTTGGGCAGCAGGTCGGTGCCCGGCACCTGCCACTGCGGCAGCTTGCTGTTCATCCAGGCCACGGCCGGGTTCAGCACCGGGCGCAGCGCTGAGCCGCGCCAGGAGGGTTCGGCGGTAAGCGGGGTGAAGCCGGCCAGCAACAGCAGCACGGCGGCGATCAGCCCGCCACGCACGGCACCGAGGACCCCGCCCAGCAGGCGGTCCAGGCTGCCCAGCATGTTGCGGTGGACGATGGCCTTGATGACCATGCCGATCACGGCGACCACGACCATCACGCCGATGCCGACGCTGAGGTAGCCGCCGATGAAATGCTCGCCGCCGGGCGCAGCCGGTGCGGCCCACCAGCGTGCGGCGTCATTGCCGAAGGCGAAGGCCGCCCAGGCGGCCACCAGCCACGATACGGTGCCGATGACGATGCCCACGAAGCCGCGCAGCAACCCAAGCAGGGTGGAGGCGGCGATCACGATCAGCAGCACCACGTCGATCATGGCGCCCCGCTCCTTCGGCGGCGCTGGCAACGGGGCTGCGTACAGGTCATGGGTGCGGTCGCACCATGCCGGCCACGCCGACCTTGGCGGCGACCTGCGCCTTCAACTGTTCAGCGTCGGCGCGGTTGGCGACCGGCCCGACACGGACACGGTGCAGGCTGCCCTTTTCGGTACGCACCTGCTCGACGAAGGCGCTGAAGCCTGCCGCGCGCACCTTGTCGCGCAGGGCGTTGGCATCGTTGGCCTGGCCGAATGCGCCGAGCTGTACGGCAAAACCCACTCCGCTGGCGGCCGGTGCGGCCGGCGTGCTCGGCGGCGTGGCCGGCTTGCTGGCGGTCGCTTCCGGCTTGGGCTCGGGCTTCGGTTCCGGCTTGGCCACCGGCTTGACCGGCTCCGGCTTGGCGGCCGGCGGCGCTGCTGCGGTCGGCGTACTCGGCGGCAGGCTTTCACTGCGCACCGGGTTGCCGGTCGCCGACGGCGTGGCCGCCGCGACGGGAGTACTGGCGCTCGGCGCGGGCGTCGGCGTGCTTGCCACCGGTGCGCTGGTCGAGGGCTTCGCATCGAGCGTGATGACTTCTGCCTTCACGTCGGCACGCACCTTCACCGCCTGCAGCCGGGCCGCTTCGGCCTGGGCACGGTCGGCATACGGCCCAACGCGAACGCGCCAGGCCGGGCGACCGTTGATCGATGCGGTCTCGATGAAGCCCGGAAGCTGCGAACGCTTGAGGTAGGCGATCACTGCATCGGCGTCGGCCTGGCTGCCGTAGGCTCCGAAGGTCACCGCGTAATTACCTGCGGCGACGGCTGGCGAGGTGTCCACGGTCGGCGGTGCCGCCGGGGCGGCGGCCTCCTCGACGGGGCGGGCCTGGCCACTCTGCAACCCGGTGGCGCCACCGGCCGGTGCTACCAGCGGCAGTTCACGGGTTTCAAACTGGCCATCGGCCGGCGCATCGGGCGCGGCGATCGGCACAGAAGCGACACCGCTGTCCGGGGCCGGGCCCTTGACGAGCATCGGCAGGAAAATGACGGCCAAGGCCACCAGGACGATGGCACCAATCAGACGCTGTTTCAGGGGCGTATCCACGTAGGGCAGGCGGCAGGCTGGACGTTGCGGTCGATTATACGGGTGCGCGACCGCACGGCGTCGGTAATGGCTGAACGGCGGTCAGGCGTGGGCCTGCAGCCATTGCAGCGCAGCGGCGGCGGTATGGAAGGAACCAAATACCAGCACCCGGTCGCCGCGCTCGGCGCGGGCCAGCACCTGCGCCATCGCCTGTTCGACCGTGCCGGCCAGCGCCGCAGTGGCTGCCGCAGTATCTGCCAGCCGTGCCTGCAGTTCCGCCGCACTCTGCCCACGCGCGCCATCGAGCCCGGCCAGGGTCCAGTCGCTCACCACCTCCTGCAGGRCCTGCACCACGCCCACGGCGTCCTTGTCCTGCAGCGCGGCGTATACCGCCAGGGTGCGCGCGGGGGATGCCTCGGCCTTCAGCGCGCGCGCCAGCTGGCCGGCTGCCTGCGGGTTGTGGCCGACATCGACGCGAACCTGCACGCCATCGCGCTCGAACGCCTGCAGGCGCCCGGCGATGCGCGCCGCTGCCACGCCTGCGGCCCATGCCGCGCGCGGCACCGGCTTGTCCAACGCGCGCAGCGCCGCGATCGCCGCACCGGCGTTGGCCAGCTGGATCGGCCCGGCCAGCGTCGGCGTCGGCAGTTCCAGGCGGGTGCCGACATCGCGCCAGCGCCAACGCTGCGCGTCGATCGGTTCGTAGAAATAGTCGCTGCCGCCGCGGATCGCATTGGCACCCACCAGGTAGGCGCGCGCCAGCACGCTCGACGGCGGATCGGTCTCGCCCAGGATCACCGGCTTCCAGCCGCGGATGATGCCGGCCTTCTCGGCACCGATGGCCTCGCGGTCCTCGCCCAGCCATTCGGCGTGATCGATGTCCACGGTGGTGATCACCGCCACGTCGGCGTCGACGATGTTGACCGCATCCAGGCGGCCACCGAGGCCCACTTCCAGCACGGCCAGATCAAGATCGGCATCGGCGAACAACTGCAGCGCGGCCAGCGTTCCGTACTCGAAGTAGGTCAGCGTCACATCACCGCGCGCTGCCTCGACCGTGTTGAACGCGGCCACCAGTGCGGCGTCATCGACATCCTGGCCATCGATGCGCACGCGCTCGTTGTAGCGCAGCAGGTGCGGCGAGGTGTACGCGCCGACCTTCCAGCCSGCRGCACGSGCGATGGCCTCGATGAAGGCSACSGTSGARCCCTTGCCRTTGGTRCCRCCGACCACGATGGTGTGCCTGGCCGGCGTGCCCAGGCCCATCGCGGTGGCCACGGTGCGCACGCGCTCCAGTCCCATGTCGATGCTGGCTGGATGCTGGCGTTCAATGTAGTCCAGCCATTCGGCCAGAGTGGTCGGGGTGTTCTTCACGGCAAGGCTTCCAACAGGTGCAGGTGGTTCAGGGCAGAAGATTCAGAGTGCGCGGTGCTTGGCTTCACCGAAGAACGGCGTGTGGTGGGCGCAGTCGTTCAGGCGCACCACTTCCAGGCTGTCCAGGTCGGCGCCTTCAAGCAGGTTGAGCGTGGTCGGTGCCTGGCGGAAGGTCCACAGCCGCGACAACGGCAGGCCCAGCACCTTGCACAGGATCACCCGGTTGACTGCATCGTGGGCGACCTCAGCACGGTGTCCGGTTCATTGCGCCACGCCTGCAGGCGCGACGGGTCTTTTTCGTTGATTTCGCTGGCCAGCAGGCCTTCCCACTCACCGTGGGCGATTTCCTGCAGCTCCGGCTCGGTCAGCAGCATGTCGGCGCGTGCAGCACCCAGGGCCAGTTGCGCGGTGCGTTGGGCGCGTGACAGCGGCGARGCCACCGCGCGGGTGATGTCCACCGAAGCCAGGCGGGCGCCAAGCGCCTGGGCCTGGGCCTCACCGATGGGCGAAAGCGGGATGTCGATCTGGCCCTGGTAGCGGCCTTCGGCGTTCCACGGCGTTTCGCCGTGACGGGCAAGCAGGATGCGCATGCGAACAAGGGGTCCTTGGGGGAGGAGTTCCGGCGCATTGTTCACATCCTGTGAAGTGCGCGGAACAGGGATGATACCTGTTCGGCGGACCCGGCCGGTCGGGGCATGAAAAAACCCCGCGACAGACGTCGCGGGGTTTCAGAAACTCCGGCTATCTGGTCGAGGTTGCCGGCCAGCGGCCGGCACTACCGCAACCGGTTTATTTCGCCAGGTTCAGTTCCTTCAGCAGCTGCGGCGCCGGCGCCACTTCCTGCATGATCCACTGCATGTAGCGGCTGTCGACGGCGATCATGCGGGTCATCACCGGGTCGAACACCCAGTTGGAACTGACCGATTCCCAGTTGCCGTCGAAGGCCAGGCCGACCAGCTTGCCGTTGGCATCGAGCACCGGCGAACCGGAGTTGCCGCCGGTGATGTCCAGGTTGGACAGGAAGTTCACCGGTACCGAACCGATCCGCTTGTCTTCCAGACCGCCGTAACGCTTGGCCTTGACCGCATCGAGCAGGGCCTTCGGCGAGTCGAACGGATCCTCACCGGTTTCCTTCGCCGCCACACCTTCCAGGGTGGTGAACGGGGTGTACTTCACGCCGTCCTTGCCATAGCCCATCACGTTGCCGAAGGTGATGCGCAGCGACAGGTTGGCATCGGGATAGACGAACTCGCCCTGGCTCTTCTTGTAGTCGGCCACGGCCTGCAGGTACAGCGGACGAGCGGTCAGCGATTCGCCCTCGCGGATCTTCTTCTGCTCTTCCTGCTTCAGCAGCGCCGGCATGACGGCCACCGCGTACTGGATGGCCGGATCATYGCTGGCTTCAAACGCAGCGCGATCGGCCTTGAACCACTTCAGGCGGTTGTCCAGGCTGCCCAGTCCGGTGCCGCCCAGCTTGGTCACCAGCGACTTCACCGCAGTGGCATCGCTGCCGGCCAACCACGTGTTCAGCACCTCGTTGTCGCGCTGGGCGGCCGGCAGGGCCACGTACTGGTCCAGCCAGTAGGTCTGCAGCTGCTGGTCCATCTTCGCCACGTAGCGGCGATCCATCTGCTTCAGGCTGCCCTCGATGGTGGTCAGGTCGCGGTCCTGGTAACCCGCTTCGCGCTCGGCATCGGGCTTGCTGCGCTCGATCGACAGGCGGTACAGGGTGATGGCCGCGCCCATCGCAGAGGTGTTGTTGAACTGGCCGACGAACAGGTCGCGCTCGCGCGTCGACTTGCTGGTATCCAGGTGCTGCAGCAGCTGCGCGTGTGCGGCCAGTGCCGGCTTGCCGGCAGCGCCCTGCTTCTTCAGCCAGGCCAGCACCGCCGCTTCTTCGGCCTGCTTCTGGCCGGCGGCATCGATGCGCTTGAAGCCTTCCAGCTGGCCCAGGTAGTTCTTGGCCACGTTGTTCATGCTGGCCGCGGTGGCGGCGTACTTCACCTTGACGTCGGCGTCGGCCTTGCCGGCGTCGGCGATCATCTTCAGCACCGCGTTGTAGTGGCGGGCGATGGTCGGGTAGGTGAAGCTGGCGGTCTCGTTGAACTCGCCGGCCAGCGCGTAGCGGTTGGTGCGGCCCGGGTAGCCGGCCACCATCACGAAGTCGTCGGCGCCCAGCGGCGTATCGGCGAACTTCAGGAAGTGCTTGGGCTGGTAGGGCACGTTGTCGGCCGAGAACGCGGCCGGCTTGCCATCCTTGCCGACGTAGGCACGGTAGAACGAGAAATCACCGGTGTGGCGCGGCCACATCCAGTTGTCGACGTCACCGCCGAACTTGCCGACGCTGCCCGGAGGTGCATAGACCAGGCGCACGTCCTTGATTTCCAGGTTGCGGAACAGGCGGTAGGTGTTGCCGCCGGAGAACGAGTACAGGCGGCAGCGGAAGCCGGCATCGGCTTCACACGCGGCGACCTGGGCCTTGTCGAAAGCGTCCAGCGCACGGCTGCGGGCCAGCGGGTCCTTGCCGGCGCCGGCGATGGCCGCCTTGGCCTGGGCGGTGACGTCGGTGATCTGGTCGAGCACGAACACGCGGGCGTTCGGGCCGGCACTCAGTTCATCGCTGAGCTTGGGCGCGTTGAAGCCGTCCTTGATCAGGTTCTTCTGTGCGGTCGAGTTCAGCTGGATCGCACCATA
>NZ_JBFTNR010000345.1:0-4408 GCF_056665995.1 Stenotrophomonas sp. 05L44_2 | reverse complement strand
GCCACAGGTACAGCGGCATCAGCGCGGCCTTGGCACAGAACACCAGCAGCAACAGGCCCATGGTCGCCTTCACCAGGGTCAGCTGCGCAGGCGGTACTTCGGCGATGCGCTGCGACAGCTCGGCCATGTTCAATGAACCCAGCGAGGCGTACAGCAGGCCCAGTGCGATCAGGAACAGGGTCGAGGCGGTGACGTTGAACACCACGTAGTGCAGGCCGATGCGCATGCGCAGGCCACGGCCGCCACTGAGCAGGAGGCCGTAAGAGGCGATCAGCATCACCTCGAAGAATACGAACAGGTTGAAGATGTCGCCGGTCAGGAAGGCGCCGTTGAGGCCGACCAGCTGGAACTGGAACAGCGCATGGAAGTGCGGTGCGCGCCGGTCCCAACCCGAACACGCATGCAGCAGGCAGGGGATGGCCAGCAGCAGGGTGGTCAGCAGCATCCACGCCGACAGCCGGTCGGCCACCAGTGCGATGCCCAGGCGCGACGGCCAGTCACCCAGCAGGTACACGCGGATGTCGCCGCCAGCGGTGTCGGCGAACAACAGGCCGACCACCACCGCCAGCGCGCCCAGCGCGGTCCACGCCACGGCGCGTTGCACCTTCGGCCCATAGCGGCGGTGTTCGACGAACAGCGACAGCGCAGCGCCGAGCAGCGGTACCAGGATCGGCAGGATCACCAGATGATTCATGCGCGGTCCTCGCCCCGGCGCGGCGGTGCATCGTCGTCCGGCTCGTGCGCGTCCACGTGGTCACTGTGGTTGTCGCTGCGGCTGCGCATGGCCAGCACGATGCTGACGGCGGTCATCGCAAAGGCAATGACGATGGCGGTCAGCACCAGCGCCTGYGGCAGCGGGTCGGTGTAATTACCCAGGTGGCTTTCCACGCCTTCCTGCAGCACCGGCGCCTTGCCCTGCACCACGCGGCCACCGGCGAAGATCAGCAGGTTGGTGGCGTAGGACAGGAAGGTCATGCCGAGGATCACATCGAAGCTGCGCGCGCGCAGCAGCAGGTAGATGCCGATGGCGGTCAGCACGCCGATCGCAGAGGCCAGGGCCAGTTCCATCAGTGCATCTCCCCCGTTCGTGCCGAGCGGCGTTGCAGGTCGATCTCGCCCTTGTGCGCGGTGCGCGTCCGCGAGGGTTTGACGGTGGCCATCATCGACAGCATCAGCATCGCGCCACCGAACACCACCAGGTACACGCCGATATCAAAACCAATCGCGCTGGCCAGCGGTACATCGCCGATCAACGGCAGGTGCAGGTCCAGGTGGCCGCTGGTCAGGAACGGCACGCCGAACAGCATCGACGCGGCGCCACTGAGGATGGCGATCAGCAGGCCGGTACCGATGCAGCGGATGTAGTCGAAGCCGAAGCGT
Organism: Stenotrophomonas sp. 05L44_2; assembly: GCF_056665995.1. Classification (NCBI taxonomy): domain Bacteria; kingdom Pseudomonadati; phylum Pseudomonadota; class Gammaproteobacteria; order Lysobacterales; family Lysobacteraceae; genus Stenotrophomonas; species Stenotrophomonas sp. 05L44_2. Next base: position 3,028 of record NZ_JBFTNR010000345.1, on the reverse strand, counting down.
GACTCCACCGAGGCGGTGCCCTGGATCACGTACTGGATCAGCAGCGGCACCGCCAGCACCAGGCCGGCGATGAAGCCGCCGCCCGGCGCGTTGTGGCCGCGCAGGAACAGGAAGATGGAGACCGTCAGGGTCAGCGGGAACATGATCTGGGCCAGATCGGCAGGCACAGGCAGCTTGATCGGCGGACCGGGCATGATCTGCTCCGGCGCCATCCGCGTGCGACGCAGCAGCGCATGCACGACCAGTGCGGCGATGCCGAACACGGTGATCTCGCCGAAGGTATCGAAGCCGCGGAAGTCGACCAGGATCACGTTGACCACGTTCTGGCCGTACGCCTCGGGCAGGGCGCGGGCAAGCAGCTCGCCGGCCATGGTGTTCGGCGGCAGGGTCATCGCGCTGTACGCCAGCGCGCCCAGGCCGGCACCGGCCACGATCGCGATCAGCGCATCACGGCGCTTGCGCCAGCGCGGCCGCTCCGGGCCGGACTGTGCCGGCAGGTAGTTCATGCCTAGCAGCATCAGCACCAGGGTCACCATCTCCACCAGCAGCTGGGTCAGCGCCAGGTCCGGTGCGGACAGGAACACGAAGGTCAGCGCCACCATCAGGCCGACGCCGCCGACCAGCAGCACGGCCAGCAGGCGCTGCTTGTACATGCGCAGGGTCGCCACCGCGCAGGACATCATCACCAGCCACAACGCCCAGCCCAGCAGCGGTATCGGCTGCGGTCTGGTCCATTCCGGCGAGGCCGGGTTGGCAATGTAGGGCGCGGCGGCGACCACGATCGCCACCAGCACCAGGCCCAGCAGCATGCGCTGCAGGCTGCCGTTGGCGATGCCGGCGGTCAACCGCTGCGCACCGGCCGACAGCAGGTCCAGCTGGTGGTGGAAGACGTTGCGTCCCGGCGTGGTGTTGGTTACCGCATGCAGATCGATCAGCTTGCGCAGGCCGAAGTAGAGGGCTACGCCACCGACCACGCCAGCGGCGCTCATCGCCAGCGGCAGGTTGAAGCCATGCCAGATCGACAGGTTGTATTCGGGCATCGCGCTGCCGAGGATCGAAACGGCTGCCGCGTGCAATACCGGGGCCACGGTCACGGCCGGGGCAATACCCACCGCCACGCAGATCACCACCAGGATCTCCACCGGCACCTTCATCCAGCGCGGCGGTTCGTGCGGCACGCGGTCCAGGCCATGCGGGCCCTTGCCGAAGAACGTGTCGTGCACGAAGCGCAGGCTGTAGGCCACGCCGAACACACCAGCCAGCAGCGCGGCGATCGACACCGCCGTGCGCATGGTGTCGGTACCACCGGCCGACAGCGCTTCGGCGAASARCATTTCCTTGGACAGGAAGCCGTTSAGCAGCGGGATGCCGGCCATCGCCAGCGAGGCGATGATCGCCAGCGCGCTGGTGAACGGCATCAGCCTGCGCAGGCCACCCAGCTTGCGCATGTCACGGGTGCCGGTCTCGTGGTCGATGATGCCGGCGGCCATGAACAGCGAGGCCTTGAAGGTGGCGTGGTTGATGATGTGGAACACGCCGGCGACCACCGCCATCGGCGTGGACAGGCCGAACAGCAGGGTGATCAGGCCCAGGTGCGAGATCGTCGAATAGGCCAGCAGGCCCTTCAGGTCATGCTGGAAGATCGCGTTCCAGGCACCGATCAGCAGGGTGATCGCACCGATGCCGCTGACCGTGTAGAAGAACAGATCGCTGCCGGCCAATGCAGGATGCAGGCGCGCCAGCAGGAACACACCGGCCTTCACCATGGTGGCCGAGTGCAGGTAGGCCGACACCGGGGTCGGCGCGGCCATCGCATGCGGCAGCCAGAAGTGGAACGGGAACTGCGCGCTCTTGGTTAAGATGCCCGCCAGCACCAGGAACAGGGCATAGGGGTACAGCGCGCTGGCGCGGATCTGCTCGCCGGCGGCCAGCACCACGTCCAGGTCGAAGCTGCCGACGATGCGGCCGATCAGCAGCACGCCGGCCAGCAGCGCCAGGCCGCCGCCGCCGGTGATCACCAGCGCCATCCGCGCGCCCTCGCGCGCGTCCTGGCGGTGCGACCAGAAACCGATCAGCAGGAACGAGCTGATGCTGGTCATTTCCCAGAAGACCATCAGCAGCAACAGGTTGCCCGACAGCACCATGCCCAGCATGGCGCCCATGAACAGCAACAGGTAGGTATAGAAGCGGTGCGCGTTGTCCTGGCTGCTGAGGTAATAGCGCGCATACAGCACCACCAGCGCGCCGATGCCCAGCACCAGCCCCGCGAACATCCAGGCCAGGCCATCCAGGCGCAGGGTGAAGTCCAGGCCGATCTGCGGCAGCCACGGCACCATCGTGCGCACCACCTGGCCATCAAGTACCGATGGGGTCAGCCAGGCGAGGATCGCCAGCCCGCCCAACGGCGCCAGCGCCGCCAGCCAGGCAGCAGTCGAGCGCGAACTACGGGGGAAGGCTGCGACAGCCACTGCCATGAGGAACGGCAGGGCCAGCAGCAGGGGCAGGCTGGGGAGCATGCAGGGAATCCATGATTCACGAGCAGGTCAGGGAGCATAACAGGCTGCCAAATGTCGCCGAAACCCATTGAACAGCGATCAATTGCATGTAACGTGCGCTGATTCATTTTTTCTGCGATGCAGCATGCCGCGCGGATGACCCATCAGGACCCGGTGGGCAGGTCCACCCTACGCCCACGCAGGGACAGCGCAGCCCCTGTCGCACAGGGACCGCCGCCGCTGGGCGGGGCAAGGTGAGGAGGTCACCGCGGCAGGCTGGCAGGCGCGCCGTGCAGTGTCGGTGACGGGATCTGCCCGTTCAGGAAACGAAGGCGTCGACGCGGCGACGCTGGTCAGTAGCGCCAGTCGAGCTTGCGATAGGCCTTGGCCATCACCCACGCCGGGCCGATCAGCAGGTAGGTCAGGTCGGTCAGGAAGCTGGGCTTGCGGCCTTCGAACTTGTGGCCGATGAACTGCGCGATCCAGGCGACGACGAATACGCCGATGGCCAGCGAGCGCAGGTTGTGCAGGCC
>NZ_JBFTNR010000344.1:0-7121 GCF_056665995.1 Stenotrophomonas sp. 05L44_2 | reverse complement strand
GCGGGGTGAGATCACGCCCAAGCTGCGCTGGGACCTGAGCGCCTCGTATGGCCGCAATGCCATCGACTACAGCCTGGACAACTCCATCAACGCCTCGCTGGGCCCGGACAGCCCGACCTCCTTCGACCTCGGCCGGCTGACCCAGACCGAGAAGAACGCCAATGCGGACTTCAACTACGAATGGGACGTGGCTGCGCTGTCGAAGCCGGTCAACGTCGCCTTCGGCGCCGAATTCCGCCAGGAGACCTACCAGGTGCGCGCCGGCGACCCGGCCTCGTATGCGGTGGGCCGTGGCGCTGCGGCGGGCCTGGAAGCCAATTCCAACGGCGCGCCGGGCTTCTCGGCCAGCCAGGCCGGGCAGTGGAGCCAGCGCAGCAAGGCCGCCTACGTGGACATGGAAGTACCGCTGGGCGAGCGTTGGAGCATCGGCGCGGCCGGTCGCTATGAAGACTTCTCCAGCTTCGGCAGCACGGTGGATGGCAAGCTGTCGGCACGTTTAGCGATCACCCCGGACGTGGCGCTGCGCGGCACGCTCTCCACCGGCTTCCGCGCGCCCACGCCGGCCCAGCTCAACACCACCAGCACCACCCAGGGCCTGGACACGCGCACGCTGCAGATCTTCACCAGCGGCCGCCTGTCGCCCAGCGATCCGTTGGCGCAGCTGCTGGATGCCAAGCCGCTCACCCCGGAAGAATCGCGTACGGCCTCGCTGGGCCTGACCTGGCGCACCGACCTGGGCCTGTCCGGGTCGGTCGATGTCTACCGGATCACGCTCAGCGACCGCTTCAGCCAGTCGGCCAGCTTCGCCATTCCGGCCGGCACGCCGAACCCGCTGGGCTATACCTCGGTGAACTACTTCACCAACGATTTCGACACCACCACCACCGGCGTGGATGTGGTCGGCAACTACCTGCGCGACCTCGGCGCAGGGCGGATGACGCTGACCCTGGCTTACAACTACAACCAGACCCGCGTCGACAACGGCAGCACCTCGGTGGCCACCAACGAGACCCAGCGCGTGCTGTTCGAAGACCGCCTGCCCGAGCACAAGGGCAGCTTCACCGGCAGCTGGGACGTCGGCGCGTGGTCGTTGATGGCACGCGTGCGCTATTACGGCAAGTGGACCGACTCCACCGGCAATGCCACCGGCGATATCTACCAGCAATTCGGTGCGATGACCTTCCTCGACCTGGCCGTGGGCTATCGCATCAACGAACACCACAGCCTGCGCGTGGGCGCCGACAACGTGTTCGACCGCTACCCGGATGAAGCCACCTTCCAGGCCAGCCGCGGCCTGATCTATTCGCGCAACGCGCCGTACGACACCGACGGCGCCAACGTGTACGCGCAGTACCGGCTGACCTTCTGATGGACAGCCGCCGCCGTTCCCTGCTGCGTGCCGGCGCGCTGCTGCCGGCCAGTGCGGCGCTTGCCGCGCTGGCTGCTCCGGCGGCCGCGCGCTACGCTGTGCCGATGGACATTCCTGCACCTTCCACGACGCCGGATGTGCTGGCCCGTGACGAGTCGTACTGGGCCGCCGTCGCCAGCCACTTCGACATCACCGATGAAGTGAACCACCTGGAGAACGGCTACTGGGGTGCGATGGGCAAGCAGACCCTGGCCAGCTACCAGCGGCATACCGCCGAAGTGAACCGGGGCAATGCCTGGTACGGTCGCCACGCGTTCCCGGCGCAGTACCTGGCCGTGCATCGGCAGGTGGCCGACATGCTTGGCGTCGGCGCCGACGAGATCGCGCTGACCCGTGGCGCCACCGAAGCGATGCTCGCGCTGATCGGCGGCTACAACCGGTTGGCCGCGGGCGACCAGGTGCTGTACGCCGACATCGACTACGACAGCATGATCAACGCGATGCGTTGGCTGCAGCAGCGTCGTGGCGTGCAGGTCGAGCGCATCGCACTGCCGGTGGTGCCCACCCATGAGCAGATCCTGCAGGCCTACGATGAGGCGTTCGCGCGCCTGCCGCGCCTGAAACTGGTACTGCTGACCCAGGTCAGCCACCGCCATGGGCTGGTGCTGCCGGTGGCCGAGCTCGCCGAACGTGCGCGGGCGCGCGGCATCGATGTGATTGTCGATGCCGCACATGGCTTTGGCCAGATCGACTACGCGGTGCCGGACCTGAAGGCCGATTTCGTTGGCATCAACCTGCACAAGTGGATCGGCGCACCGGTGGGCGTGGGCGCGATGTACGTGCGCAAAGGACGCGTGGCCGACCTGGATCCGTACATGGGCGAGACCGACGACGGCCGCGTGGGCAGTCGCGTGCACACCGGCACGGTCAACTTCGCCGCCTATCTGGCGCTGCCGGAGGCCATCGCGCTGCATCAGCGCATCGGCGCAGCGAACAAGCAGGCGCGGCTGCGCTACCTGCGTGAGCGCTGGACGGTGGCGGCGCGGCAGATGGCGCATATCGAGGTGCTGTCGTCGCCGGATCCGGCGTTGGCCAGTGCATTGGCCAGCTTCCGCCTGCGTGGCCATGCCTCGGTGGAAGACAACCTGGCGCTGCAGAAACGGCTGCTGGATGAACATCGGATATTCACCACCCATCGCGATGGCCTGGACTCCGGCGCCTGCGTGCGGGTGACACCATCGGTGTTCACCCGCCCCGCGCAGATGGATGCGCTGGTGCAGGCGTTGGCCGCGCTGGGGTAGTGCCGGCCGCTGGCCGGCAACCTCATGACCGTAGTGTGCATGCCCTCATGACCGTAGTGTGCATGCCGTTGCCGGCCAGCGGCCGGCACGACCAGATGCAACACCCATCCACGCATGGCGTGAACGGGCATTGCCAACCAAGGTTGGCATCTACCGGAACAGGCCCAGTAGATCCACGCCATGCGTGGATGCCCTTCCACTASCGGTCAATCGCCGGCAACGCATCGGACAACAACAACCGATCGATCCGCCGCAGCGCGTTTTCCAGTTGCCGCCGGTCCGCAGCCAATCCCAACGACAGCCGCACMCCGCTCGCGAACGGCGCGCCCGGCGGACAGAACGCCGATGAAGGCGCGATCGCCAGGCCCTGCAGCTGCGCCGTACGCACCAGCGTGGCGTCGGTCCACGGCGCTGGCACCCGGCACCACGCATGCAGCCCATCGGCGCGCTCCAGCAACGAGGGCGCCAGCAGATACCGCGCCATCCGCGTGCGCTCGCGCGCTTCCTCGCGTACCTGCGCCAGCAGCGCCTGCGCCGAGCCATCCAGCAGCAGCTGGCTGGCCAGCGCGGATACCAGCGGATGGCCCATCAACCGCGTGGCACGCAGTGCGGTGGCCATCGCCTCGGCATGGGCGGCGCCCGGGCATTGCACGAACGCGGTACGCAGGCCAGGGCTGATCACCTTTGAAAGCGTGGCCACATGGAACACGTGTCGCGGTGCCAGCGTCGCCAGCGGAATGGGCGCGGTGACGGCCAGGTGCCAGTACGGATCGTCCTCGATCGCCAGCAGGCCTTCGCGCTCCAGCACGCGCGCCAGCGCTTCGCGCCGCGTGGTGGGCACGGTCAGCGCCGTCGGGTTCTGGCAGGTGGGGTTGAGGTAGACCAATCGCGCGCCACATTCCCGCGCCCGGCGGGCCAGCGCCTCCGGGCACATGCCGTATTCGTCGCCCTCCACCGTGACCAGCCGCCGTCCCAGTGCGGCGGCGGCCTGCAGCAGACCCGGATACACCAGCCGATCGCAGAGGATCGCATCGCCCTCGCGCCCCTGGCTGAGCAGGATCGCCGCCAGTGCCACCTGCGCGCCTTCGGTCAGCAGCAGGCGAGCATCGTCCACCGTGCCCAGCATCGGCTGCAGCCAGCGCGCCGCCGCGTGGCGGTCGGTCGGGTTGCCACCGCCCAGGTGATAGGTCATCAGGTTCGGCGCATTGCTGCGCGCAAGCACCGCCGCTGCGCCTCGACGCAGCATTTCCGCCAGTGCATCGGCGTCGGGTACCGGTGGCACGTTCATGCTGAGATCCACGGCCTGATCAAAACCGGCCTTGGGCGGCGCGATGAAGCTGCCCTGTGGCCCACGTGCTTCGATCAGTCCACGCTTGCGCGCTTCATCGAACGCACGGGTCACCGTGGTCAGGTCCACGCCCAGCTGCTGTGCCAACGCGCGCTGCGAGGGCAGCCGTTGCCCGGGCGCCAGGCCACCGCGATTGATGGTGCGTTCCAGCGTGTTGACGATGCGCAGGTAGATCGGGCCGCTGTGCACGTGCACGTCCTGCACCCAGCCCAGCCCTGCAATGCCAGGCCCTGCGACATCGGGTCGCGGCATGTACGGAGGATGTCGGGGCGTATCGTTGCTTCCAACGGCGGGAGCCTGTCCATAACCATCGGTCGGTTCGGACAGGTGACCGCCGTTGTTGTTTGTGGCGGCTGCGCCAGCCAGCGTCGGTGATGTCATCGCGCGTCCTCAGCGCTGGGCCTGCCAGGGGCAATAGCAGCCCACGGCAAGCAGTCCTTTCGGGCGCACGGTTTCCCCGCGCACCAGTTTGTCCAGCAACGGTTCGACGAAGCTGTTGGCCGAATTGCAGACCATGCCGATGCTGTACGGGCCGGCATAGGCAAGGCGGCCCTGGCGGTCCCAGATCGCCACCGCCGGGCTGGCCGGAATGTTCCCGATGCCGTCGATGGTCGGCAGGGTGATCACCTTGCTGCGCAGCGGCTCAGGCAGTTCACCCTGGGTGCCGGGGCGGCGGATGGCATAGAAGTCGATGCCGGCGCGGCGATACATGCTGATCAGGTAGCTGAGGTGGGCACCGGTTTCGCGGTTGCACACGCCGCAGGCCGGGTCCCAGAAATGCACCACGCGGATGCGGCCGGTGTTACCGGCCAGTTCCGCCGGCAACCGCAGCTGCGAGTCATCGAAGACGATGGCCTGTTCGGCGAACGTGGACTGCTCGCCATAGCCGAAGTACTGCCACAGTGCCGCCGCCACGCCGGCCATGAACAGGCAGGCGAGGGCGATCATCACCGGCAGCATCGAACGGCGTGGGCGCGGCGCGGCTGCGCCCATCAAGAGCCGTCCGCGCCGAACTTGTGCACGTACTGCTTGCGCATCTCGCGGCAGGAGTCGGCCTGGGCGCGGCGTTGAATCTCGCTGCGCGCCGCGTCCTCGCTGCGGTGCAGGCACTGTTCAATGGCGTGGCGCTCGGCGGCCTGCACATCCACGGTCTGCGGTTGCAGGCAGACCCAGGCCAGGGCGGCCAGCATCAGCACGACGAACCCGCCGCAGCCGGCCATCACCAGGTGGAACTTCAGTTTGTCGGCGGCCATCTGCGGCACATCCTCCGTCCATACATTGCATACAAGATATCATCTTGTATGGGCATGGCCCACGGGATGGCTCAGACGATCGCCGAATGCCGCGCGTCGGGCGCCTCGGACAGGATCTCGTTCAGCTTGGCCAGCGCGCCGGCCAGTGCCTCCTGGTCCACCGCACCGCCCAGCGACAGGCGAATGGCGTTGCCCGGTGGCGGTTCCTCCACGCTGAAGGCATCGGAGCTGGCAATGCCCAGGCCCTGTTCCTGTGCCGCCTGGATCASCCGGTACTGGTCCAGCCGCGGCGGCAACGGCAGCCACACATGCAGGCCGGCCGGGTGGGCCCGGCGGCGGGCGGGCAGGTAGCGGGCAGCAATGGCCTGGCGCTCGCGCAGTTCCTGCTGGAAGCGYTGCACCATCGCCTGCGCCTGGCCGGTGCGGATCCARTGCGAGGCCACGGCSACCATCGACTGGGTGGGCATCAGCGCGATCGCACGCAGGGCGTCCAGCACCGGCTCCATCGGCTCGCCGCCCGGCACCACCAGGTAGGCCGTGCGCAGGCCGGGGGCCAGGCACTTGGACAGGGTGGAGATGTAGTAGACCGGGCAGCCACCGTCGGCCAGCGCGGCCAGCGGCGGGGCGGCATCGCCGGCCAGCAGCCAGTAGGGATCGTCCTCGACCACGGTCAGTTCGTGCCGCCGTGCCACCGCCAGCAGGGCCTGCCGGCGCTGCGCCGACATCGTCGCCGTGGTCGGGTTCTGGATGGTCGGCACCAGGTACAGCAGGCGCGGCCGGCGCTGCTGGCAGGCTTCGTCCAGGGCATCGGGCAGCATGCCCTCGGCGTCCATCGCCACCGGCACCACGCCCCGCTGCAGCACGCGCGCAGCGGCCAGCAGGCCCGGGTAGGTCAACTGCTCGGCGGCGATCAGTTCGCCCGGCTGGGTGCGGGCCAGGATCAGTGCGCACAGCGCAGTCTGCGCGCCGGGGCAGATCACCACCCGCTCGGCGCCCACCGGGCCGAGCACCGGCGCCAGCCATTGCACGGCCGCAGCGCGGTCGTCGCGGCTGCCGGCACCGACGTGGTAGCTCATCAGCTCGCCCTGGCCCAGCTGCTGGCCCAGGTGCTGGAACCCGGCCTCCATGCCCTGTGCGAACGGCGCGCTGCCCAGCAGCGGCGGGATGTTCATGCTCAGGTCGACCGAGGTGCTGCGGTTGCCGGCGGACATCGCAATGAAGGTGCCGCCCGCGCCCTGCGCGTCCAGCAGGCCGGCCTGGCGCAGTTCGGCGAAGGCGCGGGTGACCGTGGTCAGGTCCACCCCCACCTGCTGGGCCAGGTCGCGCTGCGGCGGCAGGCGATCGCCCGGCCGCAGCACGCCATCGTCCACCGCCTCGCGCACCTGCTGGGCGATCTGCAGGTACAGCGGTCCTGCGCCCTCACGGAAGGGGCGGACCCAGGTCCGGTTGGGGTGTTTCAGGCGGCGGCCGGCAGCAGGAGGCGTCATCGGTCGGATTTTTCCATACGTGCAGATGCACAAGTCCATACAATGCTGTATCTTGTATGGGCTTGATTGGAGTGGCTCGCCTGTTTGTAGGCGACCTCGTACCCACAGTGTAGCCGCTCCACGCCCGGGCGCTGCGCGCAGGCGAGCCGGTCAAGCGCGCATCTTCAACAGGGTTGACCACCAATGAATATCTGCTGGAACCGCATCCGCCTGGCGCTGGTCGCCCTGGCCTGCATTGCCCTGACGGGCTGCGATTGGGTGCTGCTGGATTCGAAGGGCATGGTCGGGATCGCACAGCGCGACCTGATCCTGATCTGCATCGGCCTGATGCTGATCGTCGTCGTGCCGGCCATCGTGCTGACC
>NZ_JBFTNR010000343.1:0-4417 GCF_056665995.1 Stenotrophomonas sp. 05L44_2 | reverse complement strand
GCCGATGCCACGGTTGGCACGACCGGCCTGCTGSACCAGGAAMGCMAGGATCTCSTCCAGSSTGGCRATGCGGAACTGGCCGTCATAGGCGGTGCTGCGGAACTCCGGCAGGCGCTCGCGGGCGTACAGCGTCTTCAGCTCGGCCAGGGTGAAGTCTTCGGTGAACCAGCCTTCGACCGTCTGCCCGTCGATGACCTTGCGGGTCTTCCGCTTGGCGAATTCCTTGTGCTCGGCCACATCGGTGGTGCCACCGATCTCGTTCTCATGGCGGGCCACCATCACACCGTCCTTGGTCATCACCAGGTCCGGTTCGATGTAATCGGCACCGTCGGCGATGGCCTGCGCATAGGCCGCCAGCGTGTGCTCGGGCAGCAGCGCGCTTGCACCGCGGTGGCCGTAGACCGACACCTTGGGCGCGGCCGGAGGGGAGGATTCAGCACTCATGGCCACCGATGGTGCCACGGCCAGCGACAACAGCAACGCACGACCCCACGACTTCACTGCGACTTCCTCAAGCGGTTTGTGATGGGCGTCAGTATGCGGCGGGAATGTGACAGGTTTGGGGGAGATGATTTCCCTGGATTGCCGGCCAGCGGCCGGCACTTACCAAGCGCTACTTGCCGATGCAGAAGCTGGAGAAAATCTTGCCCAGCAGATCATCGGCACTCATCTGCCCGGTGATTTCGCCCAGCGCGTCGTGCGCCAGACGCAGCTCCTCGGCAGCCAGCTCCAGGTGCTCGTGCACCAGCTCGCCATCCGCCCGCTGCGCGTGTTCCTGTGCGCGTTCGATCGCATCGACGTGGCGGGTGCGTGCGGAGAATTCGCCCTCCACCTGCTCCCCTGCCCCGGCCGAAGCGATCGAACGCAGGCGCGCATGCAGCTCGTCCAGTCCCGCGCCGGTGGCAGCGGAGACGAAAACGCGGTCCGGGTCGTCCCGCACCGGCATCGCATCCAACAGATCCGACTTGTTGTGGATGTAGACCTTGTGCGGCACCGCCAGTACCGCTTCGCCGATCGCGGCTTCGCCGGCTGCCGGATCGCGTGCATCCAGCACGATCAACGCCAGGTCGGTGCGCTCGATCTCGGCGCGCGCGCGACGCATGCCTTCGCGTTCGATGGCATCGCCGCCATCGCGCAGGCCGGCGGTATCGACCAGGGTCAGTTCCAGCCCATCCAGGCGGATGGTCTCGCGCAGCGTGTCACGGGTCGTGCCGGCGATGTCGGTGACGATGGCACGCTCGCTGCCGGCCAGCGCGTTCAACAGCGAACTCTTGCCGGCATTCGGTGGGCCGATCAGCACCGCATGCAGGCCATCGCGCAGACGACGGCCACGCTCTGCGTCGCGGCGCAGCAGGGCCAGATCGCTGCGCGCCTGTTCCAGGCCACGCCGCACCTGTGCACCGCCGAGTGTGTCCAGCGGTTCGTCGGCGAAATCGATGGCTGCTTCCACGTGGATGCGCAGCAGCACCAGCTGTTCGACCACCGCCTCGATGCGGCGCGAGAACACCCCGTCCAGCGAGCGTCGTGCCGCGCGCGCCGCTCGGTTGTCGCCGGCCGCGATCAGATCGGCGATGGCTTCGGCCTGTGCCAGGTCGAGCTTGCCGTTGAGAAACGCGCGCTCACTGAACTCGCCGGGCCGGGCCTGCCGCGCCCCCAATGCAATGCAGCGTGCGACCAGCTGCTGCAGCAGTACCGGGCTGCCATGGCCCTGCAGTTCCACCACTTCTTCGCCGGTGAAGCTGGTCGGCGCCGGGAACCACAGCACGATGCCATCATCGATCACCTCACCGTCTGCATCGCGCAGGCGCGAGTAGTGCGCGTGGCGCGGGCGCAACGTCGGTGCGCCGAGTGCGTTGGCAATGGCTGCGGCACGCGGGCCTGACAGGCGCAGCAGGCCCACGCCGCCCGCACCGGGTGCGCTGGCAATGGCCACGATGGTTTCGGTGCGCTTCATATCGTTCATCGCTCAGAGCTTCTCCAGCTGCGCGCGCGCCTGCGCCGCACCAGTGCCCTGCGGCTGCAGTGCCAGGTAGGTGGTGTAGGCCTGCTTCGCCTTGGCCTTGTCGCCTGCGTGGAAGTACGCGTCACCCAGATTCAGATGGGCCACCGCGCGCGACGGATCGATCTTCAGTGTGTTCTCCAGCCAACGCGCCGCTTCGGCGTAGCGTTGCTGGCGGTAGTAGACGAAGCCGAGATTGTTGGCCGCCTGGGCAAAATCCGGGCGCAGCTTCAGTGCCTCGGCGAACTGCACGGCGGCTTCGTCGTAGCGCTTCTCGCGGTACAGCTGCAGGCCACGGTCGTTGGCCTGCTGCGAGCGCTGGCGGTCCGAGGCCGGTCCGGCCGTCGGCACCACCAGCTTGGCCTTGCCGCCCTGCAGGTCGGCCACGGTCACTGGCGCTTCGCTGTTCTTGGCGTCCTGGGCAGCGTCGACCTTGTTGTTCAGGGCGATCGCATCGGCAGTCAGCTGGCGCGTATCGGCGTTGAGGTATTCCTGGCTGTCCGGCACCTGGAACACGAACTCGCCCCCCTGCGAGCCGGGCAGGCTGCCGAAGGCCGGCGTCTGCTGCGAGACCGCCGACACCGCCGGCGCCACATAGGCGGCCAGCTCGGTACCGGTGATCAGGCCATCGCCATTGAGATCGCCCTTGCCAGCCAATGCCTGCAGCAACACCCAGGTAAACACCGAGTGGCCGTTCGGGCCGGCATCGGCCACCTGCTGGTCGGCACCGCCGGCGGTCAGCATCTGCCGCGCGCTGCGGCGTGCGTTCTCGCGCAGGAACGACGAGGACGACGGGCCGCCGCGGGTCAGACCAAGGCCGCTGTAGCAGGCATCCATCACGAACATCACATGCTTGGCCTGCATGCTCTCGGCGATGTTCTGGATGTCGGTCATCGCGATGGCATCGGTGGCAAATTCCTTCGGGTCCGAATCAACCGGAATGATGTAGCCGAGGTCGCGCCCGGATGCCAGCTGACGGGTAGCACCGTGGCCGGCGAAGAACACGAACACGCGATCATTCCTGCCGGTGCGGTCGTCGGACAGCCGGTCGTGGAAGGCGGCCAGGATGTTGTTGCGGGTGGCCTGCTCGTTCTTCAGCACGATCACCTGCGAGGACGGGAAGCCGAACTGCCCGGTCAGCGTATCGGCCACGGCCTGGGCATCGTGGCTGGCGTATTCCAGCTTCGGCCACTTGGCGTAGTTGTCGATGCCGACCACGATCGCCCACGATTTTTCATAGCCGGTGGTGACGGTGGCATCGCGGTCGCTGCCCTTGCGCGGTCGGGCGACGCTGAAGTCGCGGCCATTCCAGCCGGCGAACTGGTAGCCGTCGGCGATCAGCCGGTCCAGGATCTGCGGCAGTGCCTTCACCGCGCGGTCGTGGATATCGTGGAACAGGATGATGCCGCGCTGTTCCTTGTTCACCTGGTCGAGCACGCGCTGCACGATCGATTCGGGCACCGGGTCGGCCCAGTCCATCGAATCGATGTTCCACATGATCGACTTCAGGCCCGCCTCGTTGAGCAGCTGCAGGCCTTCGGCGTTGCGTGCGCCATACGGGAAGCGGAACAGCGGCGCGCGCTTGCTGTCCACGTCCTTCAGCAGGGTGTCGGTGTCCAGCACCTGCTGGCGCAGCGCATCGCCGGTGGTGCGCGACAGCTGCGCATGGGTCAGGCTGTGGTTGCCGACGGCGTAGCCCTCTTCCATCAGGTTGCGGCTGATCTTGGCCATCGGCCCAAGGCTGACCTTGCCGTCGGTGTCGACCTTGCCCAGGTTGCGACCGACCTCGAAGAACACGCCCGGTACGTCGTAGCGCTTGAGGATGGCCACCACTTCATCGGTATAGGCCTTGTGCGGGCCATCGTCGAAGGTGAGCACCACCGTCTTCGGCGGCAGATCGCGGCCGAAGATCTCGCGGTCGCTGTCCTTCATCGACATCGGGTACGGCTCGATCACGCCGTAGTCGCGCAGGATCGCTTCGCGGCTGTAGTCCTTGTGCAGGTGCGCGATGTAGTCGTCCCACTTCTCGCGCTTCAGTTCGATGGCACGGGTGCGCTCGAAGCGGCTGAAGATGCGGGTCAGTTCCTGGTTGTAGTTGCGCTCGATCTCGTCCAGCGCCTCCAGGTCTTCACCGATGCGCTGGTGCAGCTTCACCGCCGGCAACGAGGAATCGGCGCCGATGCGTTCGTGCAGGTCACGCAGCACCTCGCGGAACGCCAGGCGATCGGCATCGAACAGTTCGGGCGCCGACTCGATGTAATCCAGCACCGTGCCCAGGGTAGCGAAGCGCTGCGGGCTGGTGCCGCGCAGCAGGGTGTCGAACTGCGTGGCAATGGCGCCGCGCTGTTCCAGGCCATCGTGGAACAGCTGCTGGCCGATGCGGGTGGAAGTGGTGCGATCGGCCGCGGACTGCTGTTC
>NZ_JBFTNR010000342.1:0-4420 GCF_056665995.1 Stenotrophomonas sp. 05L44_2 | reverse complement strand
GACCGGCCCAGCCGCTGGCGGCTGTGCGTTCGGGCGCTTGCGAAGCAGTGCTTCGCAAGCAAAGCGCCCTCACCCTTGGGGGCTTGTCCGCGGAATCCATGCCGCGGACACCCCCGCAACCGGACCCACCCCGCCTTCGACAGGTTCCGGCTGCTGTTGGTGCGTGTCGACTTCCTGCTGCTGTTGGTAGGTGTCGACCTTGGTCGACACTGTAGATCCACGCCATGCGTGGATAACGGAAACCGGATGCTTCATGAAATGAAAAAGCCCGCCGGAATCCGGCGGGCTTTTTGTTTCCAGCGTCAGATCCTTTTCCCACAGGTAAAGGGCTCTGACCGCAAGGCTCCTGGCATCAGGTCCAGCCGAGCAGCTCGAACAGCTTCAGGATCAGGTAGGCGCAGCCGCCTGCCGCCGGGATGGTCAGGATCCAGGCCCAGACGATGCGTTCGATCACGCCCAGGCGCAGCGAACGCGGGTTCTTGGCGAAGCCTACGCCCATGATCGCGGTGGAGATGCTGTGGGTGGTCGATACCGGCATGCCGAAGTGCGCCGCCAGGGTCAGCACGGTGGCCGAGCTGGTTTCCGCGGCGAAGCCGTGGATCGGGTGCAGCTTGACCATCTTGTGGCCCAGGGTCTTGATGATCTTCCAGCCGCCCGAGGCGGTACCGGCGGCCATCACCACCGCACAGGTCAGCACGATCCACATGGCGATGCCGTCGCCAGCGTGCGCGTCCGGATGCATGAAGGCCAGCCACGACGGCAGGTCGTTCAACGCRCCGGTCGCCTCGGCACCGATCAGGGTCATCGCGATGATGCCCATGGTCTTCTGCGCATCGTTGTGGCCGTGGGCAAAGCCCATGTAGGCCGCCGAAGCGATCTGCGCCTTGCCGAAGAACGCATTGACGATGCGCGGACGTGCCAGCCGGCCGATCGCGCCGCCGATCTTGGCCAGGCCTGCGATCAGCGCCCACAACAGCACCATCACTGCGATGCCGAGCAGGAAGCCGGCGATCGGCGAGGTGATCATCGGCACGAACACCTTCCACAGCAGGCCCTTGTTCTGCGCCCAGCTGCCAAGCCGTTCGGACCAGATCAGCGCGTCCCAGTTGTTGTGGGCCGCAGCCAGGCCGGCGCCGCACAGGCCACCGATCAACGCGTGCGAGGACGAGGACGGCAGGCCCTTCCACCAGGTGATCAGGTTCCAGATGATGCCGCCGAGCAGCGCGCACAGGATCACCTGCGGGGTCACGTCGACCACGTTGGTGTTGAGCAGGCCCGACGCGATGGTCAGTGCGACCGCGGTGCCGGTCAGGGCACCGATGAGGTTCATGAAGGCGGCAAGCATCACCGCCCAACCGGGCGACAGTACTTTGGTTGCCACCACGGTAGCGATGGAGTTGGCGGTATCGTGGAAGCCGTTGATGAACTCGAAGACGAGCGCGGCCAGGATCACCACCAGGACTAGGGTGAGCATCGGTACCGGCCCGTCAGCTGTTCTTCAACACGATCTGGTACGCCACCACACCGGCCTCGCGGCAGCGGTCGATGGCCYTTTCCAGGATCTCGAAGAATTCCTTGAGCAGGAACATCTGCAGGTTGTCCAGGCGACCGGAGTAGATGTCGCGGTACAGCTCGAGCATCAGACGGTCGGCCTCGTTTTCCAGCGAGCGCAGGCGCTCGTTGAGCGCGGTCATCCGGTCCAGGTTCATGTGGCGCAGGTCGGCGACCATCTCCACCACCACGCCAGCGGCCTGCTCCAGCATCGCCGCGCGCGGCGCGAAGTCGATGTGTTCCAGGTGGGTGGTGGCCAGCGAATAGCGATCGGCGAACTTCTCGATCTGCTTGGGAATCTTGTAGAGGGCCGAGCCCAGCGCTTCGATGTCTTCGCGCTCGATCGGGGTCATGAAGCTGTCCACCAGCGCCTGGCTGATCTTGTCCGAGGCCGCGCGTTCGCGCAGACGGGCCAGCTTGAAGGCATCCAGGGCGGGCTGGCGATCGGCGTCGCGCAGCATCGAATGCAGTGCCTTGGCGGCATCGGAAGCCGCGACGGCAGCCTCATCGAGCAGGGTGTAGAACTGTTTGCCGGAACCGAAAATGGTCTGCAGAGAGAACATTGAGAAACCTGTCAGCCGTCGCGGGAAGGACGGCACCAGTGCGAATTATGACGGCTAGATGACCATCACGGGTATCCCTGCCCCTTTCCGGGGGTCGGGACGCCCAAAACTGAACAGGCATTTGCCACCCAGCCACGGCCCTTTGCTAAGATGCCAGCGCGCCTTCGGGCGCACCTTATGGACGACGACCCTTATCCCCCAGCGCCGCGCCGGACCCCGTTCCTGAGCGCCTGCCGCCATCGCAAGCACCCGCCCTCCCTGCCACCAACCGGGGACGATGCCCGTGTTTGAAATGATCCTGATTGTTTTCGCGCTTGTTCTGCTGAACGGCTTCTTTGCCATGTCCGAGATGTCGGTCATGACCTCGCGCAAGAGCCGGCTGAAGCAGCTGGCCGGCACCTCCAAGCGCGCGGCCAAGGCCCTGGAGCTGTCGGAGAAGCCGGAAGCCTTCCTGTCCACCGTCCAGATCGGCATCACCGTGATCGGYGTGCTGACCGGCTTCCTCGGCGGCGAGGCACTGGGTGAAGCCATCGGCGGCTGGATCCAGGGGCTGATGCCGGGCTTCGCCTACGCCGGCGGCATCGGCAAGGCCCTTGCGGTCACCTTCATCACCTTCATCACGCTGATCTTCGGCGAACTGGTGCCCAAGCGCCTGGCCCTGACCCGCTCGGAGGACATCGCCGGCCTGGTGGCGCTGCCGATGAGCTGGCTGGCCAAGCTGGCCTTCCCCTTCGTCTGGCTGCTGTCCAAGACCACCCAGCTGGTGCTGCGCCTGTTCGGCCTGGGCAAGGACGAGGTCGCGTCGGTGACCGAAGAGGAGATCCGCATGCTGGTGGCCGAGAGCCACGAGGCCGGCGTGATCGACAGCCACGAGCGCGACATGATGAACCGCGTGATGCGCCTGGGCGACCGTACCGCCGACAGCCTGATGACCCCGCGCAACCGGATCGCCTGGCTGGATACGCTGGGTGGCCTGGACAAGAACCTGGAGATCATGGCCGAGCACGAGTTCTCGCGGTACCCGGTGTACCGCGACAACGACATGGACGTGGTCGGCGTGCTTGAGCTGAAATCGCTGGCCACGCGGATGGCACGCGGCGACAACGCGCTGTTCCAGACGTTGCGCGAACCGCTGTACGTCTCCGAATCCACCCATGCGATGAAGCTGCTGGAGATCTTCCGCGAAGAACAGCAGTCGATGGCGCTGGTGGTGGACGAGTACGGCGAGATCCAGGGCCTGGTAACCATCAGCGATTTGATGGGCGCGGTGGTCGGCCGCCTGCAGGCAACGGAAAATGCCGACGAGGACGCGCTGGTGGTGACCCGTGAGGACGGCTCGCTGCTGGTGGACGGCTCGCTGCCGATCGAGGACCTGCGCGAGCTGATCGGCAGCAACGACCTGCCCGACGCCGAGGATGGCGATTACTACACCCTGGCCGGCATGTGCATCCACTTCTTCGGCCGCATCCCGCACGCGGGCGAGTACTTCGACTGGGCCGGCTGGCGCTTCGAGGTGGTCGATCTGGACGGTGCGCGCGTGGACAAACTGCTGCTTCGCACCCTGTCCGACGAGCAGGCCGATGAGCTCACCGCCTGACGCCGGCCCCGGCGCTGCATCGCCGGAGTACCGCAACGAGGGCATCCGGACCCTGCTGGCGATGTTCGCCTTCGGTGACCCGGCCCAGCACATGAAGCTGGGGCAGATCCTGCAGGATCTGCAGCAGAGTGCCTTTGGTGTATTCCTGTTCGTCGCCATCCTGCCGGCCTTCATCCCCATCCCGGGGCTGGGCGGCGCAGTCAGCGGTCCGTTGGTGATCCTGATCGGCCTGCAGATGCTGTTCTGCATGCGCCGGCCCTGGCTGCCCGGCTTCATTGCCCGTCGCGGGCCGAAGCGCGGCACCATGCACCGGTTCCTGGATCGCATCGATGGTGCCCTGCGCCGCCTCGACCGCATGCTCAAGCCGCGCATGCCGCAACTGCTGACCCCGGCTCCCGCCCACGCCTTCAGCGGCCTGCTGCTGGTGCTRCTGGGCCTGCTGCTGTCGCTGCCGATTCCGTTCACCAACTATCTGTTCGGCTTCCAGTTGCTGCTGTTCGCGCTGGCCCTGCTTGAACGCGACGGCGCGCTGATGTTGTTCAACTGGGTGGCTGCGCTGGTGGCGATCGCTTTCTTCGGCTTCAGTTCCGGGCAGCTGGTGGGCTACACCGTCGACCTGTTCCAGCGCTGGTTCTGAGCGCCTGCCGCTGCGCTCGCCGGGCATGGCCCGGCGCTACCCTGAGCCCCGCCCGGTAGCGCCGGGCCATGC
>NZ_JBFTNR010000341.1:0-4428 GCF_056665995.1 Stenotrophomonas sp. 05L44_2 | reverse complement strand
GGGTGGCTGGACCTGGTCGCGCGGCTTCTCCAGCGCGGCGCAACCGGCCAACCGCCAGGCCTTCGTCGCTTCGTGCATCGACGCCTACATCAAGGGCAACCTGCCGGTGACCGACGGTGCCGGTGGCCCCGGTGCGGCGTTGGGGGTGTTCGATGGCATCGACATCGACTGGGAATACCCGGTGGCCTGCGGTATCGCCTGCGGCACGCCCGAGGACAACGCCAACTTCACCGCGCTGATGGCCGAATTCCGCCGCCAGCTCGATGCGGTGCGCCCGGGCCTGCTGCTGACGGTGGCAGTCGGCGCCGGCATCGACAAGATCCGCGTCACCGATCCGGCCGCGTACCACCCGTACCTGGACTACATCAACGTGATGACCTACGACTTCCACGGCGCGTGGGATGCGAAGACCAATCACCAGTCGGCGCTGTTCGATTCGCCGAATGATCCGTCCACCGGCGACCAGAAGCTGTACAACAGCAACGACGCCATCGAGGCCTTCATCAGCCGTGGTGTTCCCGCCGCCAAGCTCAACCTGGGCATCGGTTACTACGGGCGCGGCTGGACCGGGGTGACCAACGCCAACAATGGCCTGTACCAGAGCGCCACCGGTGCGGCACCGGGTACCTACGAGGCTGGCATTGAAGACTGGAAGGTGCTGAAGAACCTGGCGTGGCCGAGCTACACCGACAACACCGCCGGTGCCACCTGGATCTACAACGGCAGCACGTTGTGGAGCTTCGATACCCCGGCCAACATCACCCGCAAGATGGGCTACGTGAAGACCCAGGGACTGGGCGGTGCGTTCGTCTGGGAGTTCAGCGGCGACGATGCGCAGGGCACGCTGACCAAGGCGGTCAGTGATGGGTTGAAGTAAAAAAAAAGCCGGGGGCGCACTGCGTCCCCGGCTTTCTGTCTGATGCATCCGCCGGGCATGGCCCGGCGCTACCCGCCCATCCACGGTAGCACCGGGCCATGCCCGGCGGCGTTTCAATCAGCGCTTGGCCGACAGCTTCTCCAGCGCAGCACGCAACTGCGCCGGCGGCAGGTAGCCGCCGAGCTGGGTGCCATCGGGCGCGAAGATCGCCGGCGTGCCATTCACGCCCAACTGCTGGCCCAGGGCGTACTGCATCGCCACCGGGTTGGTGCAGTTCTTCGCTGCCACCGTGCCACCACGCTTGGCATTGGTCAGCGCCTGGCGGCGATCGGCCGCGCACCAGACCGAGATCATGTCGGTGTAATCCTTGCTGCCCAGCCCCATGCGCGGGAAGGCCAGGTATTCGACGGTGATGCCGTTGCGGTTGAGCTCGGCGATGTCCTGGTGCAGCTTGCGGCAGTAGCCGCATTCGATGTCGGTGAACACGCTGATGGTGTACTTCGCGTTCGGCGCGGCGAACACGATGCGGTCGCCATGGTTGGCCTTGGCCAGCAGGTCGCGACGGTAGCCCAGCAGGCCTTCGCTGTTGGCCGGGCTCTTGGCGCGGGTGTCGTAGGGCTGCGACTGGAACAGGTAGCGGCCGTCGTCGGAGACGTACAGCAGCTGGCCGGAGACCACCACTTCACGGAAGCCCGGGAAGGGCGCGGCACCGATGTAGTCCACCTGGAAGCCGGGGTTGAGCTCGGTCAGCGCCTTGCGCACGGCCTGCTCGGCCGGAGCATTGGCCGTGGCGGCAGGGCCGGCCTTGGCTGCCGCTGCAGCGGGGGCCTTTGCGGCGGGCGGGGCGGGCTGGGCGCAGGCACTCAGGCTGAGCGCGCCGAACACGGCGGCGATGGCGAATCGGAGCATGGAGCAGTCCGCAGCAGAAAGAAGACCCCGGATTCTGACACAGCCATCCTGAGCGGTCCGCGATGCCGCGCACAGGCCCGGCAGGGGTTCAGCCGCGGGCTCAGCCGCGTGGATGATGGCGGGCGTGCAGTTTCTGCAGGTGTTCGCGTGCGACCAGCGTGTAGATCTGCGTGGTGGACAGCGAGCTGTGGCCCAGCAGCATCTGCAGCGCGCGCAGGTCGGCGCCACGGTTCAGCAGGTGGGTGGCGAAACTGTGCCGCAGGCCATGCGGACTGATCCGCGCCGGGTCGATACCGGCCACCGCCGCATAGCGCTTGACCAGGTGCCAGAACGCCTGGCGGGTCAAGCCATGCAGCGCCGGTTCGATGAACAGCGGCGTCTGCCCGTCGGCCAGCGCCTGCACCTTGCCCTTCCCCACCAACTGCGGTCGCGACTGCTGCAGGTAGCGTTCCAGCCAGTACTGCGACTCCTCGCCCAGCGGCACCAGGCGTTCCTTGCTGCCCTTGCCGGTCACCCGCAGCACGCCCTGGCGCAGGTTCACCGCCGTGGCGGGCAACAGCACCAGCTCGCTCACCCGCAGCCCGGCGGCGTACATCAGCTCCAGCATGGCGCGGTCGCGCAGGCCGAGCGGACTGTCGATATCCGGTGCCGCCAGCAGCGCGTCGATCTGGCTCTCTGCCAGTGCCTTGGGCAGCAGCCGTGGCAGCTTCGGCGGGTCCAGCAGCGCGCTGGGATCCTCGCTGCGTTCGCCACGCCGCACGGCATCGGCAAAGAACGCGCGCAGCGCCGACAGCAACCGCGCGTTGCTGCGCGGCGACCAGTTGTGGCGGGTGCGCCAGGCCAGGTAATCGAACAGACCGGCGCGTTCAACACCGGCCAGACCACCGTCGCGCCCGTCACACCAGCGCGCCAGGCCTTCAAGGTCGCGGCGATAGCTGTCCAGGGTGGCGCGGGCCAGACCGTGCTCGGCCCAGATCGCATCGAGGAAACGCTGGATGCGCTGGCTGTCCTCGCCGCGCAGCTCCGGGAGTTGCTGGACCAGCTGACGACGTTCGGTGGGAGTGGAAGTGACGGCCATGCACGCAGGATACGAGGCCAACTGCGGGCACGGCCAGCATTGCGTATGCTCGGCACATGTCGAGCCCCGCCACCGATGCGGCCCACGTCGCCGCTGATACGCCCCGCCCGCGCGCGCTGCTGCTGTGGCGCCTGCTGGCGATGATCTATGACGCGCTGCCGGTGCTGGCCTTGTGGATGCTGGCCGRCACGGCCTTCACCCTGGCCTATACGTTCAGCGGCCATGCGCAGCGCGACAACATCGCGCCTTTCAGTGCCTGGCAATGGCTGTTGTGGGCGGTGTGCTGGGCCATGACCGGGTGGTATGCCACCGCCAGCTGGCGGCGCGGTGGGCAGACGCTGGGCATGCGCCCGTGGCGCTTGAAGCTGGAATCACGCGATGGCACGCCGTTGCGACGCGGCCAGCTGTGGCTGCGCTTCGCGGTGGCCACGCTGTCGTTGCTGCTGGGCGGATTGGGCTTCTGGTGGGCCTTGGTGGATCGCCAGCGGCTGACCTGGCACGACCGCGCGAGTGCCACGCAGCTGCTGCGGATGCCGAAGCGCTGACCTGTCCTGGCAGCGCCGGGCCATGCCCGGCGGACGCGGGATATCGCACACCTTCGCCGGGCGTGGCCCGGCGCTACCGGAATCAGCCCGATTTGCGCCGGAACAACAACCCGGACACGGCCAGCATCACGATCGGCGGCAGCGCATAGGCAATGCGGTAGTCGAACTTGAGCGCACCGGCCATGCGGCCGAAGAACAGCTGCAGCAGCCAGAACGCCAGCGCGAACAGGATGCCCAGGAACAAGCGCTTGCCCATGCCGCCACTGCGCAGCGAACCGAACGCGAACGGCACCGCCGCCAGACACAGCGCCAGCACATTCAACGGATAGAACCAGCGGCTCCAGTACACATCCTCGTAGTCGCGTGCATCCAGCCCGTTGCGCTCGCGGTAGGCGATGCTGGTGCTCAGCTCGGACACGCTGAGGTTGCGCGGCTTGGCGATGCCGGTGGCCAGGGCGCCGGCATCCAGCTTGGAATTCCACGGCTCACGGGCCGCTTCCTGGCGCGTTGCCGAGCGCTCGCCGAAGGTGTCACGGCGCACGCCGGTCAACACCCAGCCATCCTTGTCATGCTCGGCGGTGGCCGCATGGGTCAGCGTACCGATCCGACCCTCTTCGTCGATCTTGTACAGGCGCACGTCACGCAGAATCAGCCGGGTGCCCTTGTCGCCGACCAGCTGTTCTTCGCCACTCTGTGCGTTGAGGAACGTGTCACCTTCACGCGCCCACAGGCCGGAGTAACGCGCCACCGCCATGTCGGTGCCCCACTTGGCACTCATCTTCAGCGAATCGGCGCGGTTCTGGCCCCACGGCCCCAGAGTCTCGGCGCTGATCACCATCAGCCCGGTCAGCAGCGACAGGGCGATCGCCACCGACACGCTCAGGCGCTTGCGCGACAGGCCCAGCGCGCGCAGCGCCGTCAGCTCCGAGGTCGCGGCCAACTGGCCCAGGCCCATCAGCGCGCCGATCACCGCCGCGGTCGGGAACATCGTGTAGGCCCGGCGCGGCACGGTGTACAGC
>NZ_JBFTNR010000340.1:0-4429 GCF_056665995.1 Stenotrophomonas sp. 05L44_2 | reverse complement strand
ATCCAGGGCGGCAAGTGCCGCCACTGCAAGGCGCCCATCTCCATCCAGTACCCGCTGGTGGAGGCCCTGACCGCGGTGATGGTGCTGGCCTGTGTGTGGCAGTTCGGCTTCGGCTGGCAGGGCTTCGGTGCGATCGTGCTGACCTGCTTCCTGATCGCSCTGTCSGGCATCGACCTGCGCACCCAGCTGCTACCGGATCAATTGACCCTGCCGCTGATGTGGCTGGGGTTGATCGGCAGCATCGACAACCTGTACATGCCCGCCAAACCGGCCCTGCTCGGCGCCCTGCTGGGCTACCTGTCGCTGTGGTCGGTGTGGTGGCTGTTCAAGCAGCTGACCGGCAAGGAAGGCATGGGCCACGGCGACTTCAAGCTGCTGGCCGCACTGGGCGCGTGGTGCGGGATGAAGGGCATCCTGCCGATCATCCTTATGTCGTCGGTGCTGGGCGCCCTCATCGGCTCGATCTGGCTGTACAGCCGCGGCCGTGACCGGGCGACACCGATTCCGTTCGGCCCCTACCTGGCACTGGCCGGCTGGCTGTTCTTCATGTGGGGCGAGCCCCTGCTGAACCAGTATCTGGTGATGAGCGGGCTGCGCTGAGGGGAGTCCCCATGAGCCAGTATGTGGTGGGCCTGACCGGCGGCATCGCCTCGGGCAAGAGTGAAGTAACCCGGCGCTTCGAGGCGCTGGGGATTGTCGTGGCCGACGCCGACCTGGCCGCACGTGCGGTGGTGGCGGTGGGCAGCCCTGCCCTCGCCCTGATTGCCGTGCGCTTCGGTGCAGACATGCTGCTCGCCGACGGCGCCCTGGACCGGGCGCGCCTGCGCGCCCACATCTTTGCCGACCCGGCCGAGCGGACGGCGCTGGAAGCGATCACCCACCCGGCCATCCGCCGGCTGATGCAGCAGCAGTGCGAACAGGCCGCCAGCCCCTATGCGCTGGCGGCGATCCCGCTGCTGACCGAAGTGGGCGGTCGCCAGGCCTATCCGTGGCTGGACCGGGTGCTGCTGGTGGATGCCCCGGAAGCCGTGCAGCACGCCCGGCTGATGCAGCGCGACGGCATCGACGCCGCGCTGGCCGACCAGATGATCGCCGCCCAAGCCACCCGCGCACAGCGCTTGGCGCTGGCCGATGACGTGTTGGTCAATGATGGCCATCCGGATGACCTGCAGGCGCAGGTCGAGCGGTTGCATCTGCGGTATCTGGGGTTGGCTCCCGGGTAAGGGCGGGCTTCACCCTGCATGGCTGATGTCGCCTCCTGGGTGATCTGCATCGCGCGCAGGGGGATGTCCCGGCCGGGGCAATTCACACCCCCGAGGCAATCAGCGACCTTGAATGCCCCGGCGGATTGCCAGATCCACACACAGGACTGCGACAAAAAAGAAGATCATCGCAACACCCCATTGATACGCCAACGGCCCGAAGAGATGCTTGACCATCGTGCCCACGCCACAGAACACGCGGCACCGACCGGACAGTTCGCTGACTTCATAGTGCAGCACTGCCCAACCGCTCAAAGCCGAGCAGGCGGCGAGGGCCAGACCGAACAGTATGACAAGGGGCCTACGTTTTGATCTACGTTTTGATCTACGTTTTGATTCACGTTTTGATCTACGCCTCGACATGCCTCGCCCTTGTGTCGACGTTTCCCGGAAATCCTTGGGCAACCGTCCTTTTGCCTACGATACCCGCCGGTTCGCCATGAAGCTGCCGACACAAATAACAACAGTCTTTGAAAGACTATTGAATGACGGCCAGATCACGGCCGCATTGGAGCACATCCGCGCCCATTTGGACTCGGATGGTGGCGAGGCTGTTTTTCTCGCCGCCCATCTGAGCATATCCGGCGAAACGTCCGAAGTGTTTGAGGAGCGCTCCATCCGTCAGCTCCGCGCCGCAGCCGCGAAGAACTATGCCCCGGCGATTTTGCAACTCGGCATGCGCCATCTGTTCGGCGACTCAGTGGAAATCGATGTTGCGCGCGCGGCCACCTGCTTCAAATCGGCAGCCGAGGCAGGTTATCCCCCGGCGATGTACGAGTACGGCCTTGCTTTGCTCCATGGCAAGGGAGTGAAGCAGGCCAGGACAGAGGCCCTTGCCTGGATCAGGCGGGCCGCTGAAGGTGGGGACGAGACTGCGCAGGAGTTCGTGCTTGCGCACGGGCTCATGCACGCCGATGACTGACACACTGTCACGATCCGAATTGGAGCCTGCGGCGTGACGGGCGTCGTGCTTGCTCGACTGCCGGTCTGATCTGGTAACAACCGCCGGGCGTGGCCCGGCGCTATTGAATGCCCATGGAACAGGCGCGCGGTGCGGGGATGAGCATCCACGCATGGCGTGGATCTACTCCAGCTGCTGGCGGGCGTAGCGGGCCAGTTCGCGGGCGGCCAGCAACAGACCTTCCACTACATCCGGCGGCAGTTGCTGGCCCGCGCTGCCCTGCACGCGTGCCGCTTCGGCGGCGTGCAGCATCTGGATCAGCGCATTGAGACCGGCTAGGGTACGGCTGAGGCTGGCCAGGGTTACGGCCTGCGACGGACTGAGACCGGTGCCCTTCCGGGTCTGGCCATCGGCGTTGTCGCGGCCATCCATGCGTGCCATCAGCGCGGGCAGCAGGTCGCTGGGTTCGGCCAGTACATCTTCGATGCGTTCGGCGATGTCGGCCGGCAACTGATCGGCGGATTCGCCAACCAGGCGGCGCAGGTTCGGATAGGTAGTGCGTGCAGACATGGCAATGCTCCTCGCAGACGGCAAGGCCACCCGCGGATGCGGGGTGGCGGACGGTGCGGGTTGGCGTACCGGAGACCCAACAACTCGAAAGCAAGGAAAAAGACTCCAGCGGACTCTTGCGAGTCCCCACGCACCGCCCGCCGAAGCAGAAGGCATGCGATGCATTTTCCACGATGGCCAAAGCGCATCTGGAGCTTTCAAGTTGTCGGGTTTATTCAGGACGCCAATCCCGGCCGGGGCGATGACCCCGACCGTGCCATCTCGCCAGCTGCATGCATTGCGGTCATGAGGCGAAAACGCCATGCGGCCCAACCGTCTGCGGAACCGTGCGTTGTGACACGCGCAGGGCGCGGAATGCATCACGCAGGTGTCGTGCTGGACCAGAAGCGCCGCGCCTTCGCGGAAGCTGAATTGGCGTTGCATGCGACATTTCGCGCCGAGTGGGAGATTTTGGCGACGGATGGATTCGTGCCGACCAAGGTCGGCCCCCAGCAAAGCAGCAGCCAGAATGGGTTACAGCGGCTTCGGCGAGAACGTCAGCGTGGCGATCACGCCGCGGGCGCCGCCCGGGCGCACGCTTACCTGCCAGCCGTACAGATCGCACAGGCGGCTGACGATCGACAGGCCAATGCCACCGCCCTGCGAGTGGCCGGCATGGGTACCGCGGTAGCCGCGCTGGAACAGCTTGGCGGCATCTTCCTCGCTCAGGCCCGGCCCGCTGTCGGTCACCGACACGGCGTTGGCGCCCACATGCACGCGCACCTCGCCATCCTGCGAATACTTCACCGCATTGCCGATCAGGTTGCCCAGCGCCACCGACAGCGCCGCTTCGGGGGCATCGATGACCAGATCGCGTTCGCCATCCAGGTGCAGCTCCAGCGGCTTGCCACCCAACTGGGCGCGGTGCGCGTCCAGCAGCTGTTCGGCCACCCGGGCCACATTGCTGCTGCCCTGCCCGCGTTCGTTGCGCGACAGCAGCAGCAGCGCGCCGATCAGATCGCTGCACTGCTGCTCGGCACGCTGGATGCGCTGCAGGCGCTGCAGCACCTTTTCGTCCAGGCCGGGGCGGGTCAGCAGAAGCTCAGTGGCGCCACGGATCACCGCCAACGGCGTGCGCAGCTCGTGGCTGACATCGGCATTGAACTCACGGTCGCGCTGCACCACTTCGGTCAGCCGCGAGGAATAGTCATCCAACGCCTGTGCCAACTGGCCCACTTCGTCATCCGGGAAGCGCGGCGCCAACGGCTCGGGCTCACTGGTACCGCCACGGTACGCACGCAGGCGCGCGGCCAGATCCGAGACCGGCTTCATCACCTTGGAGGCCGACCACCAGCCCAGCACCAGCGACAGCAGGCTGAATACCAGCACCGACAGGAACAGCGCGCGGTTGAGCTGCTGCCCACCGCGGACGCTGTCGGTCATGTCGTAGGCCAGGAACGCCCAAGCATCGGGAGTCTTGCGCACGGCCAGCTTGTAGGAATAGCGCTCGCCGCGCTCGTCCACACCGCCCATGTTGTACAGGCCGTCCTTGAACTCGTACCAGTCCGGCTCCTMCTCGCGCAGGGCTTCGAACTTGTCCGGCTTGATCAGGCGCGCGCGCATCTGCTGCACCGGCAGGTCGGGGTTGCGGTCCGGGCTTTCGTAATAACGCCGCACGTACTCGCTGATGTTGCGGTTCATCACGTCTTCCACCAGC
>NZ_JBFTNR010000339.1:0-4449 GCF_056665995.1 Stenotrophomonas sp. 05L44_2 | reverse complement strand
CTGGTAGGCCGTGCCTACGAGGCCGATCCGGCGCTGCTGGGGCAGCTGGTCGGCGAGGCGATTGACGCCGTCGGCGGCAGCAACCGCGAGGTGGAAGTACGCCTGCACCCCGATGACATCAACGCCCTCGCCCCGTTGCTGACCCTGTCGCCGCAGCAGCGCCTGGTGCCTGATACCAGCCTGAGCCGTGGCGACCTGCGCGTGCATGCCGAAGCGGTACGCATCGACGGCACCCTGGAAGCCCGCCTGCGCGGCGCGCTGGACGCCGTGATCCGCCAGACCGGAGCCATCGCATGAATACCAATACCGCTTCGCAGCCGTCGCCGCCGGCCGACTGGGCCGTGGCCCGCAACCTGCGCCTGGCCAACCGCCTCGACGGCCTGAAAGTCGACACCGCGCACGGTCGCGGGCTGATCCGCGAAGGCGTGCTGCGGCGGGCGGTCGGCCTGACCCTGGAAGCGGTCGGCTGCGAAGCGCCGCTCGGCGCCAGCTGCAAGGTGGAAGTGGTTGACGGCGGCTGGGTCGATGCCGAAGTGGTCGGCTTCGCCGGCGAACGCACCTACCTGATGCCCAGTGCCGAACTGCACGGGCTGCTGCCGAATGCGCGGGTGGTGCCCTCGGCACGTCGTGGCGGCGTGGAAGTGGGCGAAGGCCTGCTCGGCCGTGTCATCGACAGCGATGGCGTACCGCTGGATGGCAAGGGCCCGATCCGCGCTGAAGGCCACGTCGGCATGGCCGGCGTTTCGATCAATCCGCTGGCGCGCGAACCCATCACCCAGCCGCTGGACGTGGGCGTGCGCGCGATCAACGCGCTGCTGCCGATCGGCCGCGGCCAGCGTGTGGGCCTGTTCGCCGGCTCCGGCGTCGGCAAATCGACGTTGCTGGGCATGATGACCCGCTACACCGCCGCCGACGTGATCGTGGTCGGCCTGATCGGTGAGCGTGGCCGCGAAGTGCGCGATTTCGTTGAAAGCACGCTGGGCGAGGAAGGCCTGCGCCGCGCGGTGGTAGTGGCCAGCCCGGCCGACCGGCCGCCGCTGGCCCGCCTGCATGGCGCCTACCGTGCCACGGCCATCGCCGAATGGTTCCGCGACCAGGGCCTGAACGTCCTGCTGCTGATGGATTCGCTGACCCGCTTCGCGCAGGCGCAGCGCGAGATCGGCCTGTCGGTGGGCGAGCCGCCCACCACGCGCGGCTATCCGCCCTCGGTGTTTGCCAAGCTGCCGGCACTGGTGGAACGTGCAGGCAACGGCGCCAAGGGGCGCGGTTCGATCACCGCCTTCTACACCGTGCTGACCGAAGGCGACGATCCGCAGGATCCGATCGCCGATGCAGCGCGCGCGATTCTTGACGGCCACATCCTGCTCTCGCGCCGGGTGGCCGACAGCGGCCTGTACCCGGCCATCGATGTGGAATCGTCGGTCAGCCGCGTGGTCACGGAAATCGCCGACGAACCGTGGCGCCTGCGCATCCGCAAGCTGAAACGGCTGGTCTCGGCCTACTCGGCCAACCGCGACCTGATCGCCATCGGCGCCTATCAGCGCGGCAACGACGCGGCGACCGATGAAGCCCTTGAGCGCTGGCCGGAAATCATGGAATTCCTCGGCCAGGATGTGGCCAAGGCCGCAGATCTACCGCACAGCCAGGCGGCGTTGCAGCGCCTGGTGGAACAAGAGAACGAGAGGCTGACATGATCCAGTCCAAGCGCATCGACCCCCTGCTGAAGCGGGCCCAGGAACACGAGGACGCGGTCGCCCGCGACCTGGCGGAACGCCAGAACGTGCTCGACACCCATCTGTCGCGCCTGGACGAACTGCGGCGCTACGCCGAGGAGTACGCCAACGCGCAGATGGCCGCGACCAGCCCGGCGCAGCTGTTGAACCGGCGCGCATTCCTGGACCGGCTGGACAGCGCGGTGGAACAGCAGCAGCAGACCGTCAACGGCAACCTCGAAAAAGTGGAGGCCGAACGCGCGCGCCTGATCCTGGCCAGCCGTGACAAGGCCGTGCTGGAGCAGCTGGCCGCCAGCTACCGCGCGCAGGAAAAAGTGGTGACCGACCGCCGCGACCAGCGCGAGATGGATGACATCGGCGCACGCCGCGCGCGCCTGGCACAGACCGAAGACCAGGACGATGGCGAGCAGGGAGGCCGGTCGTGATGCCCTCCCCGTTGAGCAGCAACGCCAGCGCATCGACGCCCGGCGGCAGTGGCAATGCCGGCAGCGCACGCGCCTCGCGCAGCGATTCCGGCAAGGATTTCGGCCAGATGCTGCAGGGCGGCAGCGCCTCGACCGGCACGCCCGGTACCGCCACAAACGCCAGCAATCCGGCAACACCGGCCAACGCTGCAACACCACCCGACGGCAACCCGGGCAAGGCGACACCGCGGCCGACCGACGGCGAAGCAGCCGCCACGGACGCCAGCACATCGACACCTGCTGTACCGGCAACGTCGGCAGCCAGCGACGACAAGGGCACCCCGGCCAACGCGGACGACGCGCCCTGGCCGCCACTCGGATTGGCCGGCCTGATGCTGGCCGTGCCCACCGGCGTCGATCCGGCGCCTATGCTGCCGCCGCCAGCGGCCAGCGATGCCGAAGGCGGCGCGCTGCCCTCCGCTGCACTGGCACCCGCGGCCGCCGCAGTGGCGACCAACGCGAGCCAGGGCGCGGCAGCGCCGGCCGCCAGCGCTCCGGCATCCGCTGCCGGCGATGATGAGGCCAGTGGCCTGCCGTTGCCGGAGCTGGTGATGAGTGGCAAGGCATTGGATCGTGCCGACGACGGTGACAGCCTGCAGATCGGCGACCGCGCACCTCCGGCACCGCTGCAGTCCCCCCTGCCCGCCGCCCTGCAGGACCTGAAGGCCGCACTGGCCAGCAATGCCGTCTTCAATGGCGAACCGACTCCGAAGCCGGTGCTGGGCGATGATGGTTTCGACCAGGCCATCGGCGCGCGCATCGGCTGGCTGGCCGACCAGAAGATCGGCCATGCCCACATCCGCCTCAATCCGGAAGACCTGGGGCCGGTGGACGTGCGCCTGCAGATGAACGGTGACAAGGTCCATGCCAGCTTCAGCAGCCCGCATGTGGATGTACGCCAGGCGCTGGAAAGCAGCCTGCCGCGCCTGCGTGAACTGCTCGGCGAGCAGGGCTTCCAGCTGGCCCATGCCGATGTCGGCCAGCAGCACAGTGGCGACGGCACTCCGGGCAGCCCGGCGGGCGGCGGCGGTCGTGGCGGTGACGGAGAACCGTCACTGGGCGACACCACGGTGTCGGCGTCGCAGCTGATCCGCCAGCGCGGGTTGTTGGACGCGTACGCCTGACAGGCGTGCCAACCAAGGTTGGCACCCACCAGAGCGGGACGGTTGGCACCTGGCAGTACACGGGTAGCGCGGGCCATGCCCGGCGGATTCCCGACATTCCGCCGGGCATGGCCCGGCGCTGCCGATATGAACACCCGACGGAATTCCGTCACCGCCCTCCCCGGCAGCTCCGGCACACCCCTTGCATATCCCGGTGAAGCAACCCTCAGGAGCTTCACCCCGTGGCCGCAGCCGCTGACAAAACCAAGAAGACCGCCGACAAGGACAAGACCGCCAAGCCGCGCAGTCCGATCCTGATCACCGCCATGGTCGCCGTACTGGCCGCCGGTGCCGCCGGTGGCGGCGTCTGGTTCTTCACCCAGTCCAAGCACGAAGACAAGACCGCGCAGGCGCCGAAGAAGACCACCACCCCGGCCCCGGCCCAGTACTTCGCGCTGGAACCGGCATTCGTGGTCAACCTCAACGGCTCGATCGACGGCCCGCGCTACCTGCAGGTGGAAGTGCAGCTGATGACCCGCGATCCGGCCGCGCTGGAAGCGATCAAGACCCATGCCCCGGCCATCCGCGCGCGCCTGCTGATGCTGTTCTCGCAGGTCAGCCCGCAGCAGATCGCCGACATCGCCGGCAAGCAGAAGCTGCAGGCCGATTCGTTGGCCGAAGTGCAGAAGGTGCTGAAGGCCGAGACCGGCAGCAACGGTGCCGACGACCTGCTGTTCACCAGCTTCGTGACCCAGTAAGGGCTCCCCGATGAATGACCTGCTGTCCCAGGATGAGATCGATGCCCTGTTGCATGGCGTGGACAGTGGCGCGGTCGAAACCGAGCCGGACGCCCCCAGTGGCGAAGCACGCTCCTACGATTTCGCCAGCCAGGACCGCATCATCCGCGGTCGCATGCCGACCCTGGAAATGGTCCACGAGCGCTTTGCGCGCCTGTGGCGGATCGGCCTGTTCAACCTGATCCGGCGTTCGGCCGAACTGTCCGTGCGCGGCATCGAGCTGATCAAGTTCAACGACTACATGCACTCGCTGTATGTGCCGACCAACCTGAACCTGATCCGCTTCAAGCCACTGCGCGGTACCGGCCTGATCGTATTCGAACCGACCCTGGTGTTCGCCATCGTCGACAAC
>NZ_JBFTNR010000338.1:0-5368 GCF_056665995.1 Stenotrophomonas sp. 05L44_2 | reverse complement strand
AGCGGGTGACCTCGCTGCCGACTTCGGTGACCCGGCCGATGATCTCGTGGCCCGGCACCATCGGGTAGATCGAGCCACCCCAGTCGYCR
Source organism: Stenotrophomonas sp. 05L44_2 (assembly GCF_056665995.1). NCBI lineage: Bacteria > Pseudomonadati > Pseudomonadota > Gammaproteobacteria > Lysobacterales > Lysobacteraceae > Stenotrophomonas > Stenotrophomonas sp. 05L44_2. The sequence goes on along the minus strand of NZ_JBFTNR010000338.1, from coordinate 5,279 downwards.
CGKGCCTGRTGCARGTCGGAATGGCAGATGCCGCTGTACAGGATCTCGATGCGCACATCGTTCGGGCCAACCGCGCGGCGCTCGAATTCGAAGGGCACCAGCGGGTCGGTATGGGTGTGGGCGGCGTAACCACGGGCGAGGGACATGGGGAATCCTTGGCAGGGTTTGTCGAAAGGCGTTTTACAATACGCTCCGTACCTCGGGGTAAGAAGCGGATATATCGGCATGATTCATCAAGGCAGACTGCACAATCATGGCCACTGACAACCTGACCCACCTGGCCGCCTTCGCTGCGGTCGCCCGCCACCGCAGTTTCCGCCGCGCCGGTGCCGAACTGGCCCTGTCGACCTCGGCGGTGAGCTATGCGATCCGCGCGCTGGAGGAACGGCTGGGGGTGGGCCTGTTCCACCGTACCACCCGCAGCGTGGCCCTGACCGAGGCCGGGCAGCGCCTGCTGGAGCGCCTGCAGCCGGCGCTGGGGCAGGTGCATGACGCGCTGGAGGAAATGAACCACTTCCGCGCGGTGCCGGCCGGCCTGCTGCGGATCAATGCGACGCGGGCGGCGGTGGCGACCCAGTTGGGGCCGCGGCTGGCGCGGTTCCTGCACGCGCATCCGGACGTACGGGTGGAGCTGACCGAGAACGATGGTCTGGTCGATATCGTTGCCGAGGGCTACGACGCTGGCGTGCGCCTGCACGAGTTCGTGCCCGAGGACATGGTGGCGGTGCCGATSGGGCCRCCGCTGCGCGGCTTGATTGTTGGTTCACCCGAGTACCTGCGGCGCCGGCCGGCCCCGCAGCATCCGCGCTTGGCGCGGTGCTCGATGGCATCGGCCTGGCCTATGTGCTGGAAGACACCGCGCGGCCGTATCTGGACGACGGCCGACTGGTGGCGGTGCTGGAAGATTGGAGCGAACCGTTCGCCGGGTTTGCGCTGTATTACCCGAAGCAGCGGCAGATGCCCGGTGCGCTGCGTGCGTTCGTGGACATGCTGCGCGAGTGAATCGCGATCACCCGCGTCAGTAGATCCACGCCATGCGTGGATTGGCGCCCGCTACGCAGTGACCAATTCATTCGACCAGCGCGTCATACCCTGCATCGCTGAACTGGATCAGGCAGAAGCCATGGCCGAACGGATCGGACAGCACGGCGATCTTTCCCCAGCGGCGTTCGCGGATGGGATGTTCGAGCACGGCTCCGGCCGCAACCGCGCGGGCAAGCGCMGCGTCGATGTCAGCGACCACCCAGTCCAGATGCACGGGCGTCCAGTGGCGCKCGTARTCGCGCACATCGCCGTCATCGGTCGCTGCGCTGCCGGCGTCGTTCTGCAGCAGGTACAGCGGCGTGGGGCCACCGAGCAGTTCCAGCGCGCCGGGGCCGAGGCGGCGGCCGCTGCGCAGGCCAAAGGCCTGGGTGTAGAAGGCTTCGGCGGCGGTGATGTCAGGGACGTCGAGGTTGACGATGAAGGAGGCGGCGGAGGCGTTCATGGGGCAGGACCGAGGTCGGGCCGGGCCACGATGCGCTCATGGCCCGGCAGGATCAAGGCGCGGCACACCGGCGGTGGCCGGTGCAGCGCATCCACGCGTGGCGTGGATCTACGGGGCCGGCGGGTAGTCGAGGTAGCCCTCGCTGCCGCCGCCGTAATAAGTGCTGCGGTCGGGGATGGCCAGCGGGACATCGCGCTGCAGGCGCTCGACCAGATCCGGGTTGGCGATGAATGGTTGGCCGAAGGCGGCCAGATCGATGATGCCTTCCTCGACCAGCCGCAGGGCGCGTTCGCGGGTCATGCCGCCGGCCAGGATCACCGTGCCGCCATAGGCCTGCTTGAAGGCCTTGAGGAAGGCCTCGCCGATCACCGGTGCGCCGTGCAGGTAGTTGTCGTTCAGATGCACATAGGCCAGCCCGCGCTTGCCCAGTTCCTCGGCCAGGTACAGATAGCTGGCTTCGTTCTCCGCATAGGCGGGCATGTCGAAGACCTGGCTGTTCGGCGCAAGGCGCACGCCGATGCGGTGCGCGCCGATGCGCGCGGCCATCGCATCCACGGTGTCCAGGATCAGCCGCGCGCGGTTGCGCAGCGAACCGCCGTACACGTCCTGCCGGTCATTGGTGACCGGGTTGAGGAACTGCTCGAACAGATAGCCGTTTGCCGCATGCAGTTCGATGCCATCGAAGCCGGCGGCGATCGCGTTGTCGGCACCCTGCACGAAGTCGGCGACGATGCCCGGTACTTCTTCCGTGCTGAGTGCACGCGGCGGTGTCGGATCGGCATGGCCACGGCTGCCGTCGTCCAGGTACACGAACGAGGTGTTCTTCGGATCGCTCGCCACCGGCCGCGTGCCGGCGCTTACCGGCTGGCCGCCGTCGGGCTGCAGCGAGGCGTGTGACATGCGGCCGACGTGCCACAGCTGCGCGAAGATCGCACCCTGCGCAGCGTGTACAGCGTCGGTGACAAGCGTCCAACCGGCCACCTGCTCGGCCGACCAGATGCCCGGCACGTCGATGTAACCCTGGCCCTGCGCCGACACCGGCGTGCCTTCGCTGATGATCAGGCCGGCGCTGGCGCGCTGCCGGTAATACTGGGCGGTCAGTGCATTGGCGACGGCGCCGGGGTTGCGGGCGCGGGTCATCGGCGCCATCGCGATGCGGTTGTGCAGGGGTAGTCCAGCGAGGTCGAAGGGGCGGAACAGGGCGGCGGTCATGTCAGTCATCTCGGAGCGGGGGAGGGCGCCAACGGCGCGACAGCACCATGATGGAGGTGACATGCGGGCACATAAAGGCGGTAGATTTCCCGTCAGGCGGGACAATCTGTCCCCAATGAGCGAGCCTGCCGATGCTTCCCGTCGAATCCCTGAATGGCCTGGCGACCTTCGTCACCACGGCGCGCTCGGCCACCTTCACCGAGGCCGCCGACGCGCTGGGCATCTCCCGCTCGGCGGTCGGCAAGGCCATCGCCCGGCTGGAGGCGCGGCTGGGCGTGCGCCTGTTCCATCGCACCACCCGGCGCATCGCGCTGACCACCGACGGCGAGGCGTACTACGCCTCCTGCGCCGCGGCCCTGGATGAAATCGCGGCGGCCGAAGCCTGCCTGGGCTCGGCTGCGCATCTGCCGAGCGGCCGCCTGCGCATCGACATGCCGTCCTCGTTCGGGCGGCTGGTGGTGCTGCCGGTACTGCTGCGCATGTGCAATGAACACCCGGACCTGCAGTTGACGATGACCTTCACCGATCACTTCGTTGATCCGGTGGAAGAGGGCATCGACCTGCTGATCCGCTTTGGCGGTCTGCATCACGCCGAGCACCTGGTCGCGCGCAAGCTGGCCAGCCAGCGCCTGGTGACCTGCGCGTCGCCGGCCTACCTGCAGGCCTATGGTGTGCCGCAGACGCTGGACGAACTGCGCGACCATCGCAGCGTGGTCGGCTTCCGTCATGGCCAGTCGGTGGCGTGGCGGATCGGCAGCGAGGGCACCAACGGCAGCTTCATCCCCAGTGCCACCCATCAGCTCAATGATGGCGATGCGGTGATCGAGGGGGCCATCGCCGGGTTGGGGATCTGCCAGATGCCGATGTCACTGGTGCGCCATCACCTGGAATCCGGTGCGTTGCAGTCGGTACTGGACCACTGCACGCAGCACCATGTGGACATCCATGCGCTGTGGCCACAGACGCGGCATCTGCGACCGAAGGTGCGTTACGTGGTGGAAGAGCTGACCCGGCTGGCCGCAGAGGGGGCCTTTGATTGAGGTCCGGATCGGCTCCTGTATACTATCCCCCAGTATAGTTCCGAGGCCGGCCAGCGATGCCGCACTCTCCCGAAGAGAAAAAGAAGGTTCTGGCCCGCGTGCGCCGCATCCGCGGCCAGTGCGATGCGCTGGACCGCGCGCTGGAAGCCGGCGCCGACTGCGGGCCGGTGCTGCAGCAGATCGCCGCCATCCGTGGCGCGGTCAACGGCCTGATGTCCGAAGTGATGGAAGCGCACCTGCGCGAGGAGTTCGGCCAGCCCGCCGCCTCCGATGAACAACGCGCCGAACGCGTGCGCGACATGAGCGCGTTGATCCGCTCGTACCTGAAGTGAACGACGGCGCGACACAGCGCCGCGCATCCTGTTTTCCGCAAGCCCTTTCTGGAGAGTGCCATCATGAAATCCCGTGCCGCCGTCGCCTTTGGTCCCGGCCAGCCGCTGCAGATCGTCGAGATCGACGTCGCCCCGCCGAAGGCGGGCGAAGTGCTGGTCAAGATCACCCACACCGGTGTCTGCCACACCGATGCGTTCACCCTGTCCGGCGATGATCCGGAAGGCCTGTTCCCGGTGGTGCTGGGCCATGAAGGCGCCGGCATCGTGGTGGAGGTGGGCGAGGGCGTGACCAGCGTCAAGCCGGGTGACCACGTCATTCCGCTGTACACCGCCGAATGTGGTGAATGCCTGTTCTGCAAGAGCGGCAAGACCAACCTGTGCGTGTCGGTGCGTGCCACCCAGGGCAAGGGCGTGATGCCCGATGGCACCAGCCGCTTCAGCTACAACGGCGAGCCGATCTACCACTACATGGGCTGCTCGACCTTCAGCGAATACACCGTCGTTGCCGAGGTGTCGCTGGCGAAGATCAACCCGGAAGCGAACCCGGAGCATGTCTGCCTGCTCGGCTGCGGCGTGACCACCGGCATCGGCGCGGTGCACAACACCGCCAAGGTGCAGGAAGGCGACAGCGTGGCCGTGTTCGGCCTGGGCGGCATCGGCCTTGCGGTCATCCAGGGTGCGCGCCAGGCCAAGGCCGGGCGCATCATCGCGGTGGACACCAACCCGTCCAAGTTCGAGCTGGCCCGCGAATTCGGCGCCACCGACTGCATCAACCCGAAGGACTTCGACAAGCCGATCCAGCAGGTGATCGTGGAGATGACCACCTGGGGCGTGGACCACAGCTTCGAGTGCATCGGCAACGTCAACGTGATGCGTGCGGCGCTGGAATGCGCGCACCGTGGCTGGGGCCAGAGCGTGGTGATCGGCGTGGCCGGTGCCGGTCAGGAAATCTCCACCCGCCCGTTCCAGCTGGTCACCGGCCGCAAGTGGATGGGCACCGCGTTTGGTGGCGTGAAGGGCCGCAGCCAGCTGCCGGGCATGGTCGAAGACGCGATGAAGGGCGATATCGAGCTGGCCCCGTTCGTCACCCACACCATGGACCTGGACAAGATCAACGAAGCCTTCGACCTGATGCATGAAGGCAAGTCGATCCGTTCGGTCGTCCACTACTGAGCCGCGCCGGGCGGCAGGCGCCTGCCTGCCGTCCCT
>NZ_JBFTNR010000337.1:0-4481 GCF_056665995.1 Stenotrophomonas sp. 05L44_2 | reverse complement strand
CTGTTAAGCCGCCTCGAACGCAGGTGGCGCCACGGTCGCGATAGACCGAGCAATCTGCGACATGCATCGTGATTCGATAGTCGCCAGCGTGCGCAGGCAAGGTCGATTGCGACGACGGTTCATGACATTGGACAGATAGTGCGGACCAAGGTCCGCACCCACCAACACCCCAGCCATGGCATTGCAGTTGCTCGCCCGTCCGCAGCGGATATCTGTCGGGGGCTGGTGGGSGGGGGYAAGCGGGACCGTTGGCGCCATGGGCCAGGCGCATGCGCCTGGCGGGTTGGGCAGGACGCCCAACCCAGGTCTTGCCGTGTGCGCAGGATAGCGCACACGAGCAAGGCGTCATCGAGCCCCCATGGATGGGTTCACGGCGTGTCCCGCTTGCCCCCGCCCACCAGCCCAGATCATCAAACCCAGGCAGCCGACGCTCCCAGCCGTTGCCGTTGCCGTTGCCGTTGCCGTTGCTGTTGCTGTTGCTGTTGCTGTTGCTCTCAGCGCAACGCGACGCCGCGGCGTCRCAAAAAAAAACCTACACCAACACCAGCTCGATGCAATCCACCGGGCACGGTGGAATACACAACTCGCACCCCGTGCACAGATCGGCAATCACCGTGTGCATGTACTTTGCCCCGCCGACGATCGCATCCACCGGGCACGCCTGTATGCACTTGGTGCAACCGATGCAGTCAGCCTCCACGATCAACGCCACCTGCGGCGGCTTGTGCTCGCCCCGGCTGCGATCGAACGGCAACGCCGGCACACCCAGCACCTGCGCCAACGCCCGCGCACCGGCATCGCCGCCGGGCGGACAACGATCCACGCCAGCCTCCCCACGTGCCATCGCCTGCGCGTACGGGCGACAGCCGTCGTAACCGCATTGCCCGCATTGGGTCTGCGGCAGCAAGCGGTCCAGGCGTTCGGTCAGGGGCGGAATCAGGCTCATGCGTGGCGAAGGCTGCGCGTTGGGTTACTTCAGGGGTTTGCCGCGGTACCAGCGCTCGTGCGCCAGGGCCAGCATCGGGCGATCCTCCGCGCTGTCACCGTAGGCATGGATGCGTGTGTAACGTGACAGGTCGAACTGGCGGCGGATGTGCTCAACCTTGCGCGGACCACAATCGCCACCGGCGTAGCGGCCGGTCAGGCGTCCGCTTTCGCTTTCCAGCCGATTGCAGATCAGCTGCAGGCCCAGTTGTTCGCACCACGGCCGCAGGTACAGGTCCAGTGAACCGGACACCACCACCACGGTGTGCTGCTGCTCCTTGTGCCAGCGGATCTGCTCCAGCATTTCCGGGCGCACGACATCGGGCAGGAACTCGCGGGAGAAGCCCGCAGCCAGCGTCTCGATGTCATCGGCGTGGCGCTCGCTGAAGGTCAACCGGGTCACCCGTGCGCGGATGCGCTCGGCGGAGATCAGTTTCAGCTTGTAGGCCAGCAGCCACGGGCCGACTTTCCACCAGGCCTGTGCCAGCTGTTCGGCGGTGGCGACCCGGCGCAGGAAGCGGCCATAGGTGTCGCAGGTGGTGACAGTGTGGTCGAAGTCGAACAGCGCCAGTTCCAACGCAGCATCTCCCATCACGGTACCTCCCTTCGCGGTGCTCATGACCGGGCGCGGCCAGGGCCGCGCCCGTACTGCATCAACGAACCGGCATGCCCGGCTGCGCGCCGCTGTCGGCGTCCAGCAGCGCCAGCGCGCCGCCATCGAAACCGGCCGACAGGATCATGCCTTCGCTCAGGCCGAAGCGCATCTTGCGCGGTGCCAGGTTGGCGATGAACACCACGCTGCGGCCGACCAGCGCTTCCGGCTCGCCGTAGCTGGCGCGGATGCCGGAGAAGATCTGGCGCTTGCCGAGGTCGCCGGCATCCAGTTCGAAACGCAGCAGCTTGTCCGAGCCTTCCACGAACTCGCACACCAGCACCTTGCCGATGCGCAGGTCGAGCTTGGCGAAGTCGTCGATGCCGATGTAGGCCGGCGCGTCGGCGCTCTTTGCTTCGTCCTTGGCCACCACCGGTGCGGCAGGCTTGCTTGCTTCAACCTTGGCAGCGGGGGCGGCGGTGGTCAGGGTGTCCTTGGAGGCGTCGATCATGGCGTCAATCTTCTTCGGGTCGATACGGGTGAACAGCGGGGTGTAGTCGGTGATGCGGTGGCCCAGCAGCGGCTGCGCCAGCTCGGTCCAGTCATTCACCGGCGCGGCCAGGAAGGCCTCGGCCTGCGCCGCGGTGGCTGGCAGCACCGGCTTCAGGGCGGTGACCAGTACGCGGAACAGGTTCAGGCCCTGGCTGCAGACCGCCTGCAGCTGCGCGTCGGCGCCTTCCTGCTTGGCGATCACCCACGGCTTGACGTCGTCGATGTAGCGGTTGGCTTCATCGGCCAGGGTCATGGTCAGGCGGATCGCCGCGGCCGGGTCGTTGCGCTCGTATGCCTCACGGATCGGCGCCAGGCCATCGACGAAGCGCTGGTACTGCGCCGCGTCGGGCAGCTGCGCGGCCAACTGGCCATCGAAGCGCTTGCTGATGAAACCGGCGCAGCGGCTGGCGAGGTTGACGAACTTGCCGACCAGATCGGCGTTGACGCGCGCGATGAAGTCGCCCAGGTTCAGGTCGAGGTCGTCGACGCCACCACCGGACTTGGCGGCGAAGTAGTAACGCAGTGCCTCCGGCTCCAGGCCGGCATCGAGGAACGTGCGCGCCATCACGAAGGTGCCGCGCGACTTGCTCATCTTCGCGCCATCGACGGTCAGGTAGCCGTTGACGTGCAGGCGGGTCGGCGCGCGGTGGCCGGTGCCGTGCAGCACCGCCGGCCAGAACAGGCCATGGAAATTGACGATGTCCTTGCCGAGGAAATGATGCAGCTCGGTGCTGGTGCCGGCGCGCAGGTGCGCTTCGAAGTCCTCGCCGATCCTGCTGCACAGGGTCTGGAAGCTGGACAGGTAGCCGATCGGCGCGTCCAGCCASACGTAGAAGTACTTGCCCGGCTGGCCGGGAATCTCGAAACCGAAGTACGGCGCATCGCGCGAGATGTCCCACGCACGCAGGCCGCCTTCGGCGTTGAGCCATTCACCCAGCTTGGCCTTCACGCCCGGCAGGGCGACATCGCCGGCCAGCCAGTCGCGCAGGAAGCCGTCGAAGTGGCCGACCTCGAAGAAGAAGTGCTCCGAATCGCGCATTTCCGGGGTTGCCCCGGAGATCACCGAGCGCGGCTCCTTCAGGTCGGTCGGCGCATAGGTGGCGCCGCAGACCTCGCAGTTGTCGCCGTACTGGTCKKCGSTGCCGCAGTTCGGGCAGRTGCCCTTGAYGWAGCGGTCGGSCAGGAACATGCCCTTGGCCGGGTCGTAGAACTGCGCCACCGAACGGCGGCTGATGTGGCCGGCCGCTTCCAGCTTCAGGTAGAACGCTTCGGTCAGCGCCTTGTTGGCGGCGGAATTGGTCGAGTCGTAATGGTCGAAGGCGACGCCGAAAGCGGCGAAATCGCGCTCGTGGCTGGCCTGGATGTTGGCGATGAAGGTTTCCGGGGTGACCCCGGCCTTTTCCGCAGCCAGCATGATCGGCGTGCCGTGGGTGTCGTCGGCGCACACGAACCAGGCCTTGCCGCCACTCATTCGACGCGCCCGCACCCAGATGTCAGCCTGGATGTAGCCGACCAGGTGGCCCAGGTGCAGCGGGCCGTTGGCGTAGGGCAGGGCGGTGGTGACGAGCGCGGTACGGGTCATGGTCACGGGGTGCAGCCAGGGGGAACCGGGGATTATCGCATGCCCGCAACGCGGTGACCCGGCCGGAGCCGGGTCACCAGGGCATTGCCGGGGCCGTGACGCTTACTCGCGGACCCAGGTCTGCGCGCGGCAGATGAAGGCGATGCAGCCGGACACGTCCAGCTTGCCGCCACCCGGCTGCAGCTCGATCTTCGAGCGATAGGTCTTGCCGTTGGCCGGGTCGAGGATGGTGCCACCGGACCACTTGCTGGTGGTGCCCTTGTCCTGGCTCAGGTTCCAGAGGATGGTCATGCCCTTCACCGGCTTGTTCTTGTTGGCGCCCTCGCAACCATCGCAGACCGGGTTCGGGCCCTTGTCCGAGTGCAGGATCTCGACCACCTTGCCGGACAGCGTGCCGTTGGCGGCCTGGCTGATCTCGACGATCGACTTCACCTTGYCGGTCTTGTCGTCGATGGTCTTCCAGCGGCCGRCGGCRCYGTCGGCGGCCTGCGCGGAGAGCGCGGCCAGGCACAGCGGCAGCGCCAGCAGCAGGGTCTTGAAGGTCTTGCGCATGGTCCCCTCCCAGGGTTCATTCCGGCACGATGCCGGTACGGGTCGACTGTATACCCATTCGGCGGGGTATGGGGAAGGGGGGTGTTGGCCGGGTTGCACCCGGCACCCGCAACTGCAACTGCAACGGCAACGGCAACGGCAACAGCAACAGCGTGCATTCCGTGGGATGGCGGGGTGGGYCCGGTTGMGGGRGACGCCGTAAACCCATCCATGGGGGCT
>NZ_JBFTNR010000336.1:0-4481 GCF_056665995.1 Stenotrophomonas sp. 05L44_2 | reverse complement strand
CGGCTCACRCCCCCTCAACCGGACCCACCCCGCCTTCGACAGWTYYCCGCGATCTGTCGGRAWGGCATGGCCTGCTYYTGGTGGGTGTCGACCTTGGTCGACACGGTAGRTCCACGCCGTGCGTGGATGAAGGTGACCGACGTGATGGTAAGGCTGGCGTTTAGAACAACGTGCCTTGCACGGTGGGTTCTTCGCCGCGCGCCGGTTCCTCGGTTACCTCTTCCGCACCCAGTCGCCACGCCAACCCACCAAGGCGGCTGGCATGTCGTTTCAATGCCGCCTCCAGCACCTCGGCGCTGCCGGCCACCTGCAGGCGCTGGCGGGCGCGGGTCAGGCCGGTGTAGACCAGTTCGCGCGACAACACGCGGCTGTCCTGCCTCGGCAGCTGCAACCACACTTCCTCGAACTCCGAACCCTGCGCCTTGTGCACGGTCATCGCGAACGCGCTCTCGTGTGCGGGCAACGCTGCCGGGTGGAAGGCGCGCGGCTGGTCGGCGGTCTCGCCGGGGAACCAGGCCACCATCGCACCGCTGCCATCGCGCAGGCAGATGCCGATATCGCCGTTGAACAGGCGGTGGCGGTAGCTGTTTTCGGTGATCAGCAGCAGCCGGCCCTGGAAGTAGCCCGGGGTGTTGCCAGCCAGCAGCTGTTCAATACGGCTGTTGAGGCCACGCGCGCCCTGCGGGCCTTCGCGCAGTGCGGTCAGCACGCGCAAGCGACCGGCCTGCTGCAGTGCCTGCGCCGGGTCCACTGCGTCGGCCAGTGCGCGCCAGTGGTCGAGCAGATGCTCGCGCTGGCCACGCAACGGGTCCGCCTCGCCTTCATGGAAACGGACACCAGCCAGCCCGCCACTGCGCAGCAGGCGCAGGGCGGTACCGCTGTCACCGCCACGCACGGCCTGCGCCAGCGGCGCCAGGTCCAGCGCATCACTCTGCCGGTAGCCACGCTGCAACTGCACGCGGCGGCCTGCGAACGCGCGCGGCGGTGCCTGCGGCTGCAGCGTCGCCGCTGCCAGCAGTCCATGCAGCGCCTGCGCATCGTCGGCACGGGTGCCGATGCCATCGCCGCTGGCGCGCAGGATGGCGCTGAGCACATCACCGGCTTCCACCGATGGCAACTGGTCGGGATCGCCGAGCAGGATCAGGCGGGTACCGCTGGCGATCGCGTCGACCAGCTTGGCCATCAGCGGCAGGTCGATCATCGAAGCTTCGTCGACCACCACCACGTCCACCGGCAACGGATTGTCGGCGTGATGGCGGAAGCGCGGTGAATCGGGAATCACCCCGAGCAGGCGATGCAGGGTCGTGCCTGTGCTGGGCAGCGCGGTGCACAGCGCCGGATCCAGCCCCTGCCCCTGCAGCCGCTGTACGGCCAGGCGCAGGCTTTCGGCCATGCGCTCGGCGGCGCGGCCGGTGGGTGCAGCCAACGCTACCTTCGGCACGGGCAGGCCCTGGTGCTGCGCCTGTGCCGCCAACAGCAGCAGCAGGCGGGCGATGGTGGTGGTCTTGCCGGTACCGGGACCACCGGTGACCAGGGCCAGCGGATGGCGCAGGGTTACGCCAGCCGCACGGGCCTGGTGGTCCTCACCCGTTGCGGCGTGCGGGAACAGACGCGCGAACAGGGGCGCCACGGCGGCCATGTCCGGTGCAGCCAGCGGATGGCGGCCGATGCGTTGCAGACCGACAGCCAACTGCCGCTCGTATTCGCGGTAGCGGCGCAGGTACAGCAGACCGTTCTCCAGCACCAGCGGCGCTTCCGCGGCGGCGGCGTTGGCATCCTGCGGGGTCGCCACCCAGGGCGAGGCCTGCAGTTGCGCCAGCCACTGCGCAGGTTCGGGCCATGCCGGGATGCCATCGATCACGCGCTGGGGCTGGCGCGGATCGAAACCAGCGTGCCCCTGCGCCACGGCCAGCGAGGCCAGTGCGGCGGCCAGTGCCACGTCGTCCGGCGTGTCTTCGCGCAGGCGCTTGAGGCTGATGGCCAGGGCGTGGTCCAGGGTGCGCAGCTGGCCACTGCGATGCAGATCGCGCAGCAGGTTCATGCGGTTTCTCCGCGCGCGCGCGCCGCCATCTCGGCCTGGGCTGCTTCGCCGCCCGCAAACAAGGCATCCAGCGCATCCACCAGCTCAGGCGCGAAGCGCTGCACGTGCACGCCGTTGCCGGCGATATCCAGGCCCCGGCAGAACAGATAGCGGATACCGCCCATGTCGCGCGCGTAGTCGTATGCCGCACCCAGGCGGAAGCGCAGCCAGCGATGCAGGGCCACGGTATAGATCAGCGCCTGCAGGTCGTACTCGCTGTGGCGCATGGCGATCTCCAGCAGGTCCGGGCTGTAACCCGGCAGCCGGTTGGATTTGTAGTCCAGCACATACCAGCGGCCATCACGCACGTAGGTCAGATCGATCTTGCCGGTCATCAGGCCTTCCAGCCTTCTGCGCAGGCCGAAACCGCGCCGTGCGCTGGAGATGCCGTGCTCGTGCAGCAGCTGCAGCAGCACCGGTACTGCGGTCGGCTCGATGGCGAAGTGGAACTCGATTTCGGCCCGGCGCTCATGCTCGGGCACGCTGCACAGCGCACCGCCTTCGGGCAGCGGTACGGTGAGGGTGTGGCCGACCAGCGGCACCAGCACCGCCACGCCATCGTCCAGATCCTCGTCGGCATAGCCTTCGTCGTGCAGCGAGCGGCGCAGAACGTCGGCCTGTCCCTCCGGTGCCGGTTGCTGCGGCTGCCAGTGCGACCACAGTGCGAAGTCGACGTTCTCCAGTGCATCGTGCAGCACGTTGCCGAAGCGGCTGCCCATGAAGCGCGGATCCGGCGGCGCAGTGTCTTCTGCGGCAGCGTCCGGCAGCGCCGGTTCCAGCGGCAGCTCGGCACCGGCGGGTTCGTCGGCAGCCGGTGCCGGCAGTTCGGTGGCCGCCGCTTCGATATCGTCGCCGTTGCCAGCGTCGGCATGCGCCAGCTGGGTGAAGCTGTAGACCCACCAGTCATGTGGCACCCGGCGGGTCAAGGCACGCACCGCAGGCAGCTCACCTTCGGTTTCGGCCAGCAGCTGCGGCAGGCGGCCCGGCGGCGCACTGTCATCCAGGTCCACGTCCGCGTGCGCTCGCAGCGCCTGCAGGTCGCCCAGCAACGGCGCCAGGCGGGTCTTCGCATGGCCTGCCAGATCGCCGGTGGCGATCCACAAGGCATGCTCGGCGCGGGTCAGGCCCACGTACAGCAGGCGCGCGTCTTCTGCACGCTGTTCGCGCTCGCGCTGGCTGCTGGCCGCGTCCCAGGCATCGTCCCTGTCCAGCTTCCAATGCAGCTGGCGCTCACCCTCCAGGTGCACGGTGCAGTGCGTGGCGGTGTTCGGCGCGCCGCCATCGATGCCCACGAACGGCAGGAACACCAGCGGGTATTCCAGGCCCTTGCTCTTGTGCAGGGTGATGATCTGCACCCGTCGCGCGTCGGACTCCAGCCGCAGCAGCTGCTGCTCGTCATCCTGGTCGGCATTGGCCATCTGCCCCTGCAGCCAGTCCAGCAGGCCGTGCATGCCCAGTGCCTGCGCGGAGGCTTCCTGCAGCAGTTCGCCCAGCTGCAGGTAGTTGGTCAGGCGCCGCTCGCCGTCGATCAGTGCCAGCAGGCGCTCGCCCTGCGCGGCGCAGACATCGGCCACCACCGCGAACGGGCCGCCACGCTGCCAGCGCTCGCGCCAGTGCAGCAGCTGTGCCTGGAACCCGCGCTGCAGGTCCCCCTCACGCTCCATGCTGGCAATCGCGCTTGCGCGCTGCCCCAGCAGCACCGTTGCCAATGCAGTACGCAGTCGCCCTTCGTCGGCCGGTTGCAGCAACGCCAGCAGCAACGCACGCAGGTCACGGGCCTCGCTGGTGGCAAACAGGCTCTGCTTGCCGGCCGCCACCGCGGGAATGCCGACTGCGGCCAGTGCACGCTGCACCAGCGTGGCTTCGCGATGCGAGCGCACCAGCACGGCGATATCGCCGGGTTGCACCGGGCGCCCACGCAGCAGCGCGGTGCCGGCACGCGCCTCCAGCAGGATCTGGTGGATCGCTGCCACACAGGCCTGGGTCGCCGCGTCGCGCGACGCATCGGCGCCAAGGGCCTTTTCACCGTCGCTGCGCAGCAGGCGCAGGGTCAGCGCCGGTGCGGCCCGGCCATCGCGCAGGTAGTCCTCATCGACACGCACGCCACCGGGCCGCACCGGCTCGAACCGGATGTCGCGTTCGAGGAAGGCATCTTCGCCAGCGTTGTCGTACAGCGCCTGCAGCGCGCGCAGCACGGCCGGGCGCGAGCGGAAGTTCTGGTCCAGCGCCGGTGCCTGCTCGGCCACCTGCTTGGCTTTCAGGTAGGTATGGATGTCGCCGCCACGGAAGCCATAGATGGCCTGTTTGGGGTCACCGATCAGGAACAGCGCCGGCTGCAGCCCCAGTTCGTCCACCTCCGGCGAGGCGCCGAACACGGTATGGAAGATGCCCCACTGGCGGT
>NZ_JBFTNR010000335.1:0-4485 GCF_056665995.1 Stenotrophomonas sp. 05L44_2 | reverse complement strand
GTACAGGCCCAGGCCGTGGGCGCCCAGCGCATGCGCCTGGGTCACATCTTCCAGCGATTCGGCGTTGGCCAGCAGTGCGATGTCGACCTGGTCGCGGGTACGGCTGGGCTTGCTGCGCAGGCGGCCGAGCTCGCGCTGCTCGCGTGCGTGCTCCTTCAGGCGCGCCCGGTAATCACGCAGGTTATCGGCCTGCGGGTTGACGGTGATGCTGCCGTCGGCGCCATCGATGATCAGCACGTCGCCGTCGATCACCTTGTTCAGCAGCTGCGGCACGCTGACGATCAACGGCAGGTGCAGGCTGCGGGCAAGGATCGCACTGTGCGAAAGCGCGCTGCCAGCGCTGGTGACGATACCGACCACACCGTGCGATTGMAGCTGGGCCAGCTCGGAAGGGGCGATGTTGTCGCAGACCAGGATTTCGCCGGCCAGGCCCTTCACCGCTGCGGGCCGTTCCGGCTGCAGGAACGCGTGGATGCGCCCGATCACATGGTCGAGATCGTCCATGCGGCTCTTCAGGTAGGCATCGTCCATGCCGTCGAAGACTTTGGCCAGGCGGTCGCGCTGCAGGCGCAGCGCGTAGCCGGCACTGTAGGGACCACTGCGGATCAGTTCGTCCAGGCCGAACAGCAGTTCGGGATCGTCCAGCAGCAGTGCATGCAGGTCGAGGAACTCGCCAACTTCCTGGTTCAGCGCGCCATGCAGGCGCTGGCGCAGCTCGTGCATCTCCGTGCGCGCCGCGTCCACGGCGCGATGCAGGCGTGCCAGCTCGGATTCAACCTGGGAGGGGGCGACGCGCTGTTCGGCTACTTCCAGTGCATGCGGCAGGCGCACGCGGGCGCGGCCCATTGCCGTGCCGCGGGCGGCGCCGTGGCCGGCCAGCAGCTGTACCGGCCGTTGGCCGGTAGGGGTTTGGCCGGCGCGCGCGCGCGGCACGCTCAGTTGTCCTCGTCGAAGCGACGCTCGAACAGGTCGACCACCGCATCCATCGCGGCGACTTCGTCTTCGCCGTTGATGCGGATGGTGACCGGCGTGCCTTGCCCGGCCGCCAGCAGCATCACGCCCATGATGCTCTTGGCGTTGATCTCACGGCCCTTGGCGGCCATGGTCACGTTGCAGCGGAACGGCGCCAGGGTCTGCACCAGCTTGGCGGTGGCCCGGGCATGCAGGCCCAGGCGGTTGCTCACAGTGAGTTCTCGTTCAAGCATCGTCGACTATCGCTCCATTACGGGTGCCCGCCGCCGCAGTGGCGGGCAGTTGATCCAGTCCCTGTTCCGGATAATTCATCACCCGCAGCAACATCGGCAGACTCAGCGCCGACACCCGGCGAACCGGGGTCCCCAACCGGGCCAGCTGCCCGGCAAGGTTGGCAGGGCTGGCGCCGTACAGGTCGGTCAGGATCAGCACGCCATCGCCCCCATCGACCCGCCGCAGAGCGGCCGAGGCGAGCGGGAGCAGAGCATCCAGGTCTGCGTCGAACGGTACTTCGAAAGCTTCGGTCTTCAGCGGCAACTGCCGCAGAAGCCGGGTCGCCACGTCGAGCAGGGCGATCCCGACCCCAGGATGTGTTACGAGGAGAATGCCACAGGTCATTACTGCACGTTAACAGGTCAAGGTGAATTGGCGATAGCAGCAGGAGAGGGGCACTGTGTCCCGTATTCAGCGTTGTTCGGGTCAGAGCCCTTTTTCGTTGAAAAAGGGATCCGACTCCATCCGTTTTTTCGATGCCTGACAGAGATTCATCCACGCATGGCGTGGATCTACCGTGTCGACCAAGGTCGACACCTACCCACAGTGCAACTCCGACCCGCCGCGATCTGTCAGAGGCGGGGCGGTGTGGGGGTGCAGGACCGTTGGCGCCATGGATGGCGCCATCGAGCCCCCAAGGATGGGTTTACGGCGTGTCCTGCGCGCCCACACCGCCTCGCCAWCCAAGGGAATCCGATGTTGCTGTTGCTTCGGCTGTTGCTGTTGACGTTGCCGTGGTTTCTGCGGGTGCCGGGCGCAGCCCGGCCGACCCCCTCAATCCTGTTCGCGGTGGTACGTCGCCACGTCTTCCCAGCCCATCTCACGCGCATGGCGGGCCAGGCGTTCGGCCAGGAACACCGAGCGGTGCTTGCCGCCGGTGCAACCGAAGGCCACCGTCACATAGCTGCGGGTGCCATCGCCCAGCTTGGGCAGCCAGGTATCCAGGAAATCCATCAGCTGCGCCAGGTAGCGCTGCACATCCGGCTGCGCTTCCAGGTAGTCGCGCACGCCGGGTTCGCGGCCGCTCAACGCACGCAGTTCCGGATCCCAATGCGGGTTGGGCAGCACGCGCGCGTCGAACACGAAGTCGGCCTCGGCCGGTACGCCACGCTTGTAGGCGAACGATTCGAACAGCAGCGACAGGCGGCTGGCATGGCCCATCGCAAATTCAGTGATGATCCGGCGCCGCAGCTGGTGCACGTTCAACGCACTGGTATCGATCACCGCATCGGCTTCGCGGCGCAGCGGCGCGATCAGCTCGCGCTCACGGGCAATCGCTTCGGGCAGCGACAGGCCCAGCTGGCTCAGCGGGTGCCGGCGGCGGGTGTCGGCGTAGCGCTTGAGCACCGTTTCATCGCTGGCCTCGAAAAACAGCACCTTGGCGTCGACGCCGGCATCGGTGGCCAGCTGCCGCCAGCTGGACAACTGGGTCAGGTCGCTCTGCCCACGCACGTCGATGCCCACCGCCAACCGGCGCGATGCCGCGCCGTCATGGTGGCTCAGCACATTGCGCACGAAATCCGGCAGCAGCTGGATCGGCAGGTTGTCCGAACAGTAGTAGTCCTGGTCCTCGAAGGTCTTCAGGGCGACGGATTTACCCGAGCCGGACAGGCCACTGACGATGATCAGGGTCGGGGCGGTGGGAATGACGGTGCTCATGGACGGGCTCTTCGAAGGACAGGGAGGTCAGGGCGTTCGCCGTTCCAGCAGGTTGCTGTGGCGGGCGATGAACATCGCCGCCGGGTCGATACCCTTGGTACGCAGAATGTGCAGGCGGGTGGCCGCCTCGGTCAGGACGGCCAGGTTGCGGCCGGGCATCACCGGCAGGGTGATCAGCGGCACGTCCAGGTCCAGCACGTGGCGCGTGCCCGAGTCGCCGGTCAGGCGCTCGTAACCATGGGGGGTGGGCTCGGTCATCGGCTTGGTCAGGTGGACGATCAGCCGAAGGTACTTGTTCTTCTTTACAGCGGTGTCGCCAAACATCTCGCGCACGTTCAGCACGCCCAGGCCGCGCACTTCCAGCAGGTCCTGCAGCAGTTCCGGGCAGGTGCCATCGAGCACGTCGGGGGCGATCTGGGTGAACTCGGGGGCGTCGTCGGCCACCAGGCGGTGACCGCGGCTGAGCAGTTCCAGGGCCAGCTCGCTCTTGCCTGATCCCGCTTCACCGGTGATCAGCACGCCGATGGAGTAGATCTCCATGAACACGCCATGCAGGATTACCCGCGGCGCCAGCGTCCGGGCCAGGTGGTAGGACAGATGGTTGAGCAGTTCGTGGCCGCGCTTGGGTGACAACCACAGCGGCGTGCCGGATTCATCGGCGGCCGCGCGCAGGTCTTCCGGGCACGGCTGGTTGCGGGTCAGCACCAGCGCCAGCGGATGCGACTGCATGATCTTTTCGATGGTTTCCCAGCGCTGGCGTGGTTCCAGCGCGTCCAGCCAGGACAGTTCCTCGGTACCGAGGATCTGCACCTTGTTGGGATAGATCGCATTGAGATAGCCGGCCAGCGAAGGGCGTCGCGAGACCGTATTGCCGGCCTCCAGCTCACGCTTCTCGCCGGATTTGCCCGCTGCCCAGCGCAGGCCGAGCCGCTCTCGCTGCTGTTCGAACAGTTCGCGGGCAGTGATGCTGGTATTCATGCGGCGCTCGCCGGTGGGGTCAGGTCCAGGGCCTGGCGCAGTTCCCGTGCATCACCGGCCTCGCGCAGCGCCTGGCGGATGCAGGGCGCGGAAAACAGCTCGGCCAGCTCGGACAGCAGCATCAGGTGTTGATGGGTGTAGTGGGCGGGAACGGCCATGGCGAACACCAGGTCCACCGGCTCGTCACCACCGAAATCGACCGGGGTCTGCAGACGCAGCAGCGCGCCACGGGGGCGATCCAGGGTCGGCGCACGACCATGCGGGATGGCGATGCCGTAGCCGATCGCGGTACTGCCCAACGCCTCGCGCTGGCACAGGTTGAGATAGATCTGTTCGGCGTTGGCCTGGCGGCAGGCCAGCAATCCGGCCGCGGCCTGCAGGACGCTGTCGCGGTCGGTGGCCGTGCAGAGCTGGGTCTGCACGGCCGCCAGGAGGTCAGTCAGGGGCATGTCTGCGGGGAGCGGTGGCGATCAGCCACCATTGTCGCCCACCGGCAGCGGTGCGTGCTGCTGTTTTTTCTCCTTGTGCTTGATCACCAGGCGGTCAAGCTTGTCCGCCAGCAGGTCGATCGCCGCATACATGGTCTGCGCATTGGCTTCAGCG
>NZ_JBFTNR010000334.1:0-4493 GCF_056665995.1 Stenotrophomonas sp. 05L44_2 | reverse complement strand
GGACGTTGTTGCCGATGCTGCTTCGTCGTTGGACCCGAAGGCCTTTCGTCGTTGCGAGCCGCCTATTATGCCGGACTTTTCGAGTCCGTCAACACCTTCGTTCGATGATCTCGTCCGGCGGTGGTGGCGTTGCTGTTCGCGTTGCTGGCTTCCGAAGAAGTCGCCGCGCTGCAGCAAGGGAGCGAATTCTAGAGATCCTGCAGAATTCGTCAACACATTTTTTTCAGGAGCATGACAACGCATCGGCTGCTGCATGCACAACGGGCGTGCAACGATCACGGCGGCGTTGCCCGCGCGTTGCGCGGTCAACGCCGCAGGCGCTATCTATAGTGGGATGCATACAGGAAGGAGGACGATGGACACGACGGTACGACAGGGATGGTGGCGCGATCTTTCGATGCCGGCGATCGTCGCCGGCTTTATCACCGTGCTAGTCGGCTTCGCCAGCTCGGCGGTGATCGTGTTCCAGGCCGCGCAGGCCGTGGGTGCCGACCAGGCCCACATCGCCTCGTGGATGTGGGCGCTGGGGCTGGGCATGGGCGTGACCTGCATCGGCCTGTCACTGCGCTACCGGGTGCCGGTGGTCACCGCATGGTCGACGCCTGGGGCGGCGATGCTGGTCGTCGGTGCGGGTGGCGCCTCTCTGTCCGAGGCCACCGGTGCGTTCCTGCTTGCGGCAGTGCTGGGCATGCTCGCCGGCTTCTCGGGAGTGTTCGCCCGGCTGATGAAACGCGTGCCCATGGCCCTGGCCGCCGGCATGCTGGCCGGTGTACTGCTGCGCTTCGGGCTGGACGTGTTCGTGGCGATGAACATCCAGCGCGTGCTGGCATTGGCCATGTTCGCTACGTGGCTGCTGGGCCGCCGCCTGTTCCCCCGCTATGCGGTTATCGCCACCCTGCTGGTCGGCATCGGTATCGCTGCCAGCCAGGGTCTGCTGCATGCACAGCAGGTGCACCTGCAACTGGCGGTACCGCAATGGGTCACTCCCTCGCTATCGTGGACGGCGATGGTCGGCATCGCCCTGCCCCTGTTCGTGGTCACCATGGCGTCGCAGAACATTCCCGGTGTGGCGGTGATGCGCGCCTCCGGCTACGACGCGCCGGTGTCACCGGTGATCGGCTGGATCGGCGTGGTCAACACGCTGCTGGCGCCCTTCGGTGCCTACGCATTGAACCTGGCCGCCATCACCGCGGCGATCTGCATGGGCCGTGATGCCCACGAAGACCCGGCACGGCGCTACACGGCGGCGATGGCGGCCGGCGCCTTCTATATCGTCATCGGCCTGTTCGGGGCCACCGTAGCGGCCCTGTTCGCTGCCTTTCCCAAGGAACTGGTGGCCTGTGTGGCCGGCATCGCCCTGTTCGGCACCATCGGCAACAGCCTGGCCAGTGCATTGGCAGTGGAGCGCGACCGCGAGGCCGCGCTGGTCACTTTCCTGGTGACCGCCTCGGGCATGACGCTGGCCGGTGTCGGTTCTGCGTTCTGGGGCCTGGTCGCCGGAACGCTCTGCCTGTGGGTGCTGCGGCCGCGTTCGCCGGCTCAGTGATAGGTCTGCAGGAGGCCCTGGGTGATGTAACGCAGCGCGTAGATCAGGCCCAGGCAGACCACCACGGCCGAGGCGCGGGTGCCACCACGGCGAAGCAGCTCGGCGCGGATGCGGTTCGGCTGGCCGGCGTGGGTCGCCTGCACCCTCGCCAGCAGACGGCTGCAATGGCGCAGGTACAGGGCGTTGGCGAAGATGGCCAGGGCGATACGCGGGAGCAGCATGCCAAAGGCGATCTGCGGTATGCCCGCGTCGGCCAGCAGCATCAGGATCGGCAGCAGCGTGGTGACCAGGTAGAAGCCGATGGCGGCCAGGTACATCCGGCGATGCACCATCCACAGGATGCCGAACAGGAAGGCGGGCCAGTTCCAGCGGCGCGGAGGCTTCGGCAGCGCACTGTCCACATGCCAGAAACGACGGTAGGCGGCGGCATTGGGCCCGACCACCAGCGTCAGGTAGTCGGCATCTTCCAGTGCAGTGCCTACATCGGCGTCAGCGCCAGGCGCCAGATAGGGATTCTCGCTACCGGGCGAGGTCTGCGGATCGAGGGTGCTCATGCTGGCCATCCGTGCCAAGGGGGAAGCCCGCTATAGCGGCGCGCTGGACAGGATCTGAAGCAGAACATGACGCCCGCCCGGTGCCACGGTGACCACATCGGGCCCGGCGTTGGCCGCTTCCAGGCAGACATAGTCGCGCCAGCCGTCACCGACATCGGCCATCCTGGCGGCACCTTCGGCGCCAGGGTTCCATGCCACCAGCGAGCGGCTGCCTTCGGTACGGAGGTCGATGCGGCGCTTGAGCACCGGGTCGCGCAGCACATAGTGTCCGCCGGCCTGGGTGTAGATGCGGTCGCTGCGGCCCGGGTCACGCGGATCGCGCAGCGACCAGGGGCCCTGCTGGCGGCGCGGCTGGGCGTAGTTCTCGAACTTGTCGAGGTAGTCCAGGCCGTCGACGCCGTCGACATCGACCTTGCTGGCGTCACCGACACGGAAGTAGTTGTGCAGCGCCTGGGTGATGGTGGCCGGAGCCTTGCCGGTGTTCTCGGTGACCAGCTGCTGGCGCAGTTCACGGCCGACACGGACGGTCATGGTCAGGCGCAGGCCAAGGTTGTCCAACGCCGGCGGGGCCAGGGTCAGCTCGATGCTGCCATCGTCGAGCCGGCGCGCCTGCTGCAGTTCCCAGGGCAAGGTGCGCACGAAACCGTGGGCGGGCACGTCGTCGCCCTGCCCCTGGCGGCCGAAGTAGGGCCAGCACACCGGGCTGCCGCCACGGATCGGCGTGGGCAGCGCAGCACGCTTGGGCGAGAGCCACATCACATCGGGCTGGCCCTTGGGCACGAACGAGAGGAGTTGGCCGCCGAACACGCTGATCGCGGCGGTGGCCTGGGGAGTTTCCACCAGCCAGGCGTCGAGTCCCTGGAACTGGCCGCTGCTGACACCCTTTATCTGTTGCACGCTGGATCGACTCCGGATGGCCGGCGATTGCGCGGCACTGTAGTTGGTGGGAAGGCTGAAGCGGGTGGGCTTGGCCGGAACCTTCGCCTGCGGTTCGCTCTGCAGCGCGCGCAGGATGCGCTGGCCGGCGCGACCATCGGCGTCGGCCCACCCGAGCCGGCGCTGCTCGACCTGGATGGCACGACGACTGGCGGTACCGATCATGCCATCGGCGGCACCGATGTCATGGCCGCGCGCCAGCAACAGGGTCTGCAGCTGGCGGCGCTCGTCGCGGCCAAGGCCAGGATCATCGGTAGGCCAAGCGGTGACCAGTCCATTGCCCCCGCGCAGGCGGTCGGCCAGGGTAGCGATGGCCAACGCATAGCTCTCGGCCGCGTTGTAACTGTAGATCGCGTCGTAATTGCGGAACACCAGCAGCGCCGGGCCTTTTGTCCCGGCCGGCAGCAACAGCGCGGCGCGGGCGTCAGCGGGCAGGCCAGCCGGCGCCAGCGCGCTGCCGTCCAGACCGGTCACGCCCAGTGCGCGCCAGTCGGCCAGTGACCGGCGCTGGGTGCGTCCCGCCTGGCTGGCGTTGAATCCGGCCGGGACACGGACTTCCATGCCCCACGGTTCGCCGGTTCGCCAGCCGGCACGCTTCAGATAGTTGGCGGTGGAAGCCAATGCATCGGGAATGCTGCCGACCAGATCGCGGCGGCCATCGCCGTCACCATCAACGGCAATGCGTGCGTAGGTGCTGGGCATGAACTGGGTGTGGCCGAAGGCACCGGCCCAGGAACCGGTCAGGCCCTGCGCCTGCAGGTCGCCCTGGTCGATGAGCTTGATCAGCGCCAGCAGTTCGCCGCGGAAGAAGGGCTGCCGGCGGCCGGCACAGGACAGCGTAGCCAGCGACTGCAGCAGTGGGCGTTTGCCGAACACGCGGCCGTAGTCGCTCTCCACACCCCATACGGCGACGATGGTGACTGGATCGACGCCGTACTGCGCCGATACGCGCTGAAGCAGCTCACGGTGCTGCTGCAGCATGGCGCGACCGTCGTCCACGCGCTGGTGATCGACCAGTGCGGCCAGGTAGTCCCAGATCGGCGTGGTGAACTCCGGCTGCGCATCGAGCAGCGGCAGCACGGTAGGGTCGGGCTGCAGTCCGGCGGTGATCGCATTGAAGCGGTCAGCGGCAATGCCCTGGCTGGCAGCCGTCGCCTGCAGGCCCGCCATGCAGCGGGCAAACGCGGGATCAGCGGTTGCCGCTGCGACCGGCGGCGCGGCCGCTGGCATGGCAAGCGCGGCGGCCAGGCCGAGCGTGGTCAGAATGGGCATGGCGTCCTCCGTGTTGCCGGTGCTGCAGCCATGGTAACGCGGAGGGGCGGCAAGGTTGGTCGAGATTGCCGGCCAGCGGCCAGTACTACCTGTGCCTAGGGTGAGGGGCGCAGGAGGCGCAGGCCATAGGGCGGCCAGTACTACCTGTGCCTAGGGTGAGGGGCGCAGGAGGCGCAGGCCATAGG
>NZ_JBFTNR010000333.1:0-4497 GCF_056665995.1 Stenotrophomonas sp. 05L44_2 | reverse complement strand
CAGTAGATCCACGCCCCGCGTGGATGTCGTCCAGTAGATCCACGCCATGCGTGGATGCCTCTCAGTAGATCCACGCCATGCGTGGATGGCTGGGTCAGCTTTCAGTGCCGACCAACGGTCGGCACCCACCAGAGCAGGCCTGGCAGCAAAGCAGGCCTGGCAGTAGATCCACGCCATGCGTGGATGCAGTCCAGTAGATCCACGCCATGCGTGGATGGCTGGGGCAGCTTCAGTGCCGACCAACGGTCGGCACCCACCAGAACAGGCTTGGCAGCAGATGCCGGCCTGGCAGTAGATCCACGCCATGCGTGGATGCGCCTCAGAGCGCCAACACCCGCCGATAACTCAACGGCCCGCGCCCATCAAGCAACCCCAACCGCAACTCCAGGCCGGTCGCCGGCAAAACCTCCCCCTGGCTCGGCAGCATCGCCCAACCCACCCCTGGCTGCCACGCCCGCACCTCGAAGCGCTGCACATCACGTGCCACCAGCAACCCGCGCGTTGGCTCGGGCACAGGCAGCGGATAATGATCGGAAGGCGCACCGCTGGCACGCCACAACGTGCTGCCTTGCCGCCACCAGCGAACGCGCTGCCACTGCAGCCCATCACTACCGACGCTGCGGGTGATCTCCAGCGTGAAGCCACCATCGGGGTGGCGCTCACTGGTCAACGACGGCGGCAACAGCCGCGCAGGCTGATCGGCCGGGCGCACCGCGCCGTTCATCAGCGCATCGTCAGCGCGCATCTCGATATCGCGCTGGAACTGCTGCAGCACCCGCATCGCCGTGCTGGTCTCGGCATCGGCCTGGCGCAGGCGCTGGTCCGTATTGGCCACGCTGTCCAGGGCGCGCCAGCAGATCACCGCCAGCACGCCCATGATGGTGATGGCGATCATCACCTCGATCAGGGTGAAACCGCCCGCCGCGCGTTTCATGGCGCCGCCGTCCACGGCAACTGCAGGCGCGTCAGCGATTGTTTCGGTGCATCTTCGGCCACCACGCTCAACTCCAGCTGCGGTTGTCCGTCGGCGCCATTGCCCAGGTGCTGCTGCACCAGGAAGCGGGTGCGCCCCTGCAGGCACAGCAGACGTGCATCGCCGGGAGGCTGTGCGGACAGACGCAGCTCCTGCCAGCGGTCCTGCGCGCACAACAGGGCCAGCCGACGGTCACGCAGACGCGACTGGTCATCGGTCGCCACCGCCACCGAGCGCATCACCGCCGCCAATGCGATGGCCACGATGGCCAACGCGATCAGCACCTCAATCAGGGTGAATCCGTGTTGCTGCCGTTTCACTGCAGGACCTGCAATTGTCCGCTGCCATCATCACGAAGACGCAGTCGACGACCGTCCAGCGACAACGCCAGCTCCCACGGCACACCAATCCATTCGGGGCTCAGCTCGATGGCAGCCGTGGGTTGCACGGTGATGCCACGGGTCTGCCACTGCTGGGGGCGCAGCAGGTCATCACGCCGCAGCTCGACCCAGCCCTGGCTGTCGCGGCGGCTGAAGCGGTAACCCTCTGCAGTGGCCTGCCAGCGGATCGGCCGACCATCAATGCGCGCTTCATCGCGAGCGACCTGCAGGCGCTGCGCCAGCCGCTCCGATTCCTGGCGCAGCTGCCGCGCAGGGTCGAGCAGGCTGCCCAGGCCGAGGCCGATACCCGCCGTGCAGATGCCGATGATGACCAGCACCACCATCAGTTCGATCAGGGTGAAACCGCGTGGTCTGCCTTGCATCGCACATCGCTTCCCGTCCTTGCCGATACCTGCCAGCGTAGGCGCGGATGATGAAACAAAAGCGTCAGCGTCAGCTGCTAGCGTGGCCGCACAGGAACCTGGCGAAGGTGCGGAACATGGACGGCAGGCGTTGGGATCGCAATCGCACGTTGACCCTGCTGGCGGCCATGCTGCTGCTGACCGTCGCGGGATACTGGGGCATGGCCCTGTTCATGGCGCCGGCTCGCGTTTCCGCCGCCACGGTGCAGATCGCCGTACCCGCTGCCCCGGCCTTCGACGACGCTGCGAGCGCACCGCTGGTGCGGCTGCTTTCGCCAGGTGCAGTACAGACCGAGGTGACCGTGCTGGGGGTGATGGCAGGGCGGCAGGCGCCACTGGCATTGCTGTCGGTGGATAGGGCACCTGCCCAGGCCTATGCGCCGGGGCAGCGGCTTGGTCCATCTACCGTATTGGCAGCAATCAGCGCGAACGCGGTTGAACTGCAGCAGGCAGGACAACCGCGCTCGCTGCCCGTGCCCGAACTGCCGCCGCTGCCCACCGATGGCATCGTTCCCGCCGCGCTGGGGCGGCACTGAACACGGCTCAGCGCGCTGGACGCTGCGGCACCACCGAACGCCCGAACGCATCGCCCATGCGCTGCCGCGTGCCCTCCAGGTTGTACTGCAGCAACTGGTTGCCGGGCTTGCGCATCAAGCGCTCGGCCTCGGGAAGATTGGGATGGAGGGCGYTGTTCTCTGCCGGCGCCAGCTTGCGTTGCAGGCAGTCCCAGGCGGGGATGCGCTCGCCATTGACCTGTACTTCGATGCATGGCGCTGCATCTGCCTGTTTGGCAGCCTGGTCGGCCCGCGCCCAGGGCGAAGCCAGAGCCAGAACCAACGTCAGGCAGAGGGCAGGGCGGTTTGGCGTAAGCAGAGTGGTGTGCATCCTGAATCACCCGAGGCAGCAAGCGCTTTGCAATGAAGACGTGTGCCAGGCGAAGTGTCCGCCTGCGCCTGTTTCAGCATCGTCAACAGATGACAGTGCTGTCACAAAACTGTTGGCGGTTTTAACGCGGCCTGCACGTCCTGTTGGTAGACCCACGCGCCGCTCCCTGGCCATTCCCTTCGATACGACGCGATGCCTTCGATGACTCCCGTTCCGTGCCGTGCCGTTCGCCTTCCGCTGCGCCTGCATCCCTTGCTGCTGGCCTTGGCCTCGCTGCCGTCTCCAGCGTTCGCGCAGGACGCCGCGCCAGCGCCCACGGTGAACATCAACGAGTACATCGTGCGCGGCAACACCGTGCTCGATGCGCGCCAGATCGAGCGCGCGGTCGAACCGTTCCTCGGCCCCGGCAAAACGCTCGCCGATGTCGAGAAGGCGCGCGATGCAGTCAACGCGCTGTACCAGCAGGCCGKCTACCAATCGGTCTATGTGGAGCTGCCCGAGCAGCAGGTCAACGCGGGCGTGGTGCTGCTGAAGGTGCAGCAGACGCCCATTGGCCAGCTGCGCGTGGTCGGTGCCCGCCATGACTCACCCGAGCGCATCCGCGAGCGGGTGCCGTCGTTGGCTGAAGGGCGCGTGCCCGATTTCGACCAGGCACAGAAGGAACTGACGGCGCTGAACGAAGGGGGCCGCCGCCAGGTGATGCCATTGGTGCGCGAAGGCCAGGTGCCGGGCACCATGGATGTGGACCTGCAGGTGGAAGAGAAGTCGCCCTGGCGTGCCAGTGCGGCGCTCAACAACGACCACAGCGCCGATACCGAGAAGCTGCGCCTGAGTGCATCGCTGGCCCACGACAACCTGTGGCGGCGCGGCCACAGTGCGAGCATCGGCGTGTTCATCGCGCCGGAAGACACCCACCAGGCAAAGGTGTTCTCCGCCTCCTACACCGTTCCCTTCGAGGGCACGCCGTGGAGTCTTGAGGCATCAGGCTACACGTCCGACAGCCGCGTACTCAATGCCGGCGGACAAGGCGGCGCAGGCACGGGCACCGGCACCAACGTGATCGGCAACGGTCATTCCATTGGTCTCAAGCTCAACTACCGCCTGCCGGGCAGCGGCGCTTGGTGGCGCCAGCTCAGCCTSGGCGTGGACTTCAAGGACACCGAAGAAGACACGCAGATGGGCAAGGACAGCCTGAAGACGCCCTTGAAGTACGCACCGGTCACGCTGGCCTTCGTCGGCGTGCGCCAGGGCGAGCACGATCAGCTGAGCATCAACACGCAGCTGGTGGCGGGAACCCGGCGTCTGTTCGGCTATGGCAGCAACGCCACCGATTTCGGTCAGAAGCGCTACTGGGCCGATCCGAGTTTCGTGGCGTTCAAGGCCGATGTCTCCAACACGCACACCTTCGGCAACGACTGGCAGTGGTCTGCGCGTGGCTCGCTGCAGGCGACCGATGCACCGCTGGTCTCGGCCGAACAGTTCGCCGCCGGCGGCATGTACACCGTGCGCGGCTACCTGTCGGCCGAAGCGATCGGCGACTACGGTGGCCTGGCCAACCTGGAATGGCGCACCCCGGCGTGGTCGCTGTGGAGCGGTACCGACCTGCGGCTGTACAGCTTCGCCGACGCGGCCTACCTGCGCCTGCGTCAGCCGCTGCCGGAACAGCGCGACAAGTACAACCTGGCGTCGGTCGGGCTGGGCGCGCAGCTGCGCCTGGGCGAACACCTGCAGCTGCGCCTGGACTACGCCTGGCCCTACGCCGATGGCCCGGTCACGCGCAAGGACGACCCGCGCCTGCATTTCAACATCAGCACCAGCTACTGACCCTTCCCTTGAG
>NZ_JBFTNR010000332.1:0-4501 GCF_056665995.1 Stenotrophomonas sp. 05L44_2 | reverse complement strand
ACATCGTGCTGGGCGGTTCGCTGGAAGCGGAAATCCACGAGCTGGGTGAAGGCGCGACCGACGAGCAGAAGGCCGCGATCAAGGCCGAGTGGCAGAAGCGCCATGACGCGGTCAAGGCGGCCGGCGGCCTGCACATCRTCGGCACCGARCGCCACGAATCGCGYCGTATCGACAACCAGCTGCGTGGCCGTTCGGGCCGCCAGGGTGATCCGGGCTCGTCCCGTTTCTACCTGTCGCTGGAAGAYWMCCTGATGCGCATCTTCGCCT
The DNA here is from genome assembly GCF_056665995.1 of Stenotrophomonas sp. 05L44_2. Classification (NCBI taxonomy): domain Bacteria; kingdom Pseudomonadati; phylum Pseudomonadota; class Gammaproteobacteria; order Lysobacterales; family Lysobacteraceae; genus Stenotrophomonas; species Stenotrophomonas sp. 05L44_2. The sequence goes on along the minus strand of NZ_JBFTNR010000332.1, from coordinate 4,234 downwards.
CCGACTGGGTGCAGAAGGCCATGCGCATGATGGGCATGAAGGAAGACGACGTCATCGAAGACCGCCTGGTCAGCCGCCAGATTGAAAAGGCGCAGCGCAAGGTCGAGGCCCACAACTTCGACATCCGCAAGMAMYTGCTGGAWTWCGACGACGTSRMCAACGACCAGCGCAAGGTGATCTACGCCCAGCGCGACGAACTGCTGGACGCCGACTCGGTGAAGGACAACGTCGATGGCATCCGCGACGACGTGATCTTCGACATCGTTGCCCGCTTCGTGCCGCCGAACTCGGTGGACGAGCAGTGGGACCTGCGTGGCCTGGAAGCCACCCTGCAGTCGGACTTCGGTGTGGACATGTCGCTGACCGATCTGGTCAAGTCGCACGAGGAGCTGGATGCCGAAGGCATCACCGCCAAGGTGCAGGAGCGCATCAACCAGCACTTCGCCGAGAAGGAAGCGGGCGTGGGCGAAGAGACCATGCGCGCGCTGGAGAAGCACGTGATGCTGACCGTGCTCGACCAGAGCTGGAAGGAGCACCTGGCACGCATGGATTACCTGCGCCAGGGCATCTACCTGCGCGGTTATGCGCAGAAGCAGCCGAAGCAGGAATACAAGAAGGAAGCCTTCGAGCTGTTCTCGGACATGCTGGAGAACGTCAAGCGCGAAGTGGTGACCCTGCTGGCCCGCGTGCGCATCCGCAGCGACGAGGAAGTGCAGGCACTGGAAGCGGCCGAGCGCCAGCAGGTGGAAGCCCGCCTGAGCCAGTCGCAGTTCCAGCACCAGGACGCCGGCGGCTACGGCGCCGACGAAGAGGCGGCGCAGGTGGAGGCCACCCAGCAGGGCGTGGCGCAGCTGCAGCGTGACGAGCCCAAGATCGGTCGCAACGATCCGTGCCCGTGCGGCAGCGGCAAGAAGTACAAGCACTGCCACGGCCAGCTGAGCTGACCCCCGGAGAGCCCCGCGAAAGCGGGGCTTTCCTGTTCTGGGCCTTGAAGCGCCCGGCGATTGCGCCGGTGCCCCGCTTTTCGGCATGCTTCGGCCATGCCTTCCCCGAAACGATCGATCCACGTCGTAGCCGCCGTCATCACCGACGCCCGCGGCCGCATCCTGCTCAACCGCCGTACCGAAAGCCGCGACATGGCCGGCCTCTGGGAATTCCCGGGCGGCAAGCGCGAGCCCGGTGAGACCTCCGAACAGGCGCTGGTGCGCGAGCTGCACGAGGAGCTGGGCATCGAGGCAGAGGTGGGCGAGTGGATCATGGACGTGCCGCAGCGCTACCCGGACAAGGACCTGACCCTGGAAGTGCGCCACGTGCGCAGCTGGAAGGGCGCCCCGCGTGGACGCGAGGGCCAGGCCATCACCTGGGTGACGCCGGACAAGCTGGCCCGTTATTCAATGCCGCCGGCCGACCTGCCGGTGGTGGCCGCACTGCGCCAGCCGGACTGCTACCTGATCACCCCTGCGCCGGACATCGATGAGGGCGGCCTGCAGCGTTGGCACGGCCAGCTGCAGCAGGCCGTGGCTTCGGGGCAGCAACGCATCCAGCTGCGCCTGCCCGCCGAGCATCCGCAGCGTCAGGGCGTGATCGAGCAGGCCGTGCGCGCGCATCGGCGCGGTGTGCAGTGGCTGCTCAACCGCGATATCGAACTGGCGCGCACCCTCGGCGTTGGCGTGCACCTGGGCAGCGAGCAGCTGCAGTCGCTGCAGGAACGGCCGCTGCCGCCCGGGCAGCTGGTGGCCGCCTCCTGCCACGGGCTTGAGCAGCTGCTGGCCGCACAGCGGCTGGGCTGCGACTTCGCCGTGCTGGGGCCGGTGCAGGCCACTGCGAGCCATCCCGATGCAATGCCGTTGGGGTGGGAGGCCTTCGCCGCGCTGCGCGCCCAGGTCTCGCTGCCGATCTATGCGCTCGGCGGCATGACACCGCAGCATGTGGCCGAGGCACGCCGGCATGGCGGGCAGGGTATCGCCGCCATCCGCGGACTATGGCCGGTGTAGCGCGATACACAGGGGCGCAAGCAAGTAGATCCACGCCATGCGTGGATGAGCAGACCCACGCCACGCAGCGACCAGTAGATCCACGCCATGCGTGGATGGCGGTTCAGCAGCACCCGCTCACAACGTAATCCAGAAACACCCATACTGCCGCCGCAGCCCAAGCACGGTCGCCGCGCGCGTGGCGCTGCCCGGCAGGGTCTGCTCCAACCGCAACCCGATCGGATGGCGCCGTGCAGCCGGCATCGGCACCGTTTCCGGATCCTGTGAGGCGATGCCCTGGCCCTCATCCAGATCCTGGCGCGGATACACCGGCACCACGTCCACCAGCGGCCGCCGCACCACCGATTCCAGCTGGCCAAGAATCCGCTGTGCGCCGGCATCGGACACCGCGCCCCACAGGTACAGCGAAGAAAGCCGGTTCACATCACCGATGCCGACCGCCGTGTGCAAAGCCTGCACCAGTTCGCTCAGCCGGCGCGGGCAGCTGCTGCCGAGGCTGTCGCGCTGCAGGGTATTGCCGGAAGGCGCCGGCGGTGGCCGCCGGGACTGCGCGCCCAGGCTGTCGCAGGGGCGGTCGCTATAGACACTTTGCCCCTGCGGATCGGTGCAGCGGTTCAAGCGCGTGGTCTGCGCCTGCRCAMCGGCGCAGACRCCGGGCAGCAGCAGGASCAGCAACAGGGACAGGACGASCTTCATCGACGCAGCGTAGCGCCGATTGCGATAACGCAGCGTACTTTTCAGCCWYGCAGCAGCTTCAGWACCGAGACSGTCGGCTTGGCCAGGTTCARSGTGTAGAARTGCAGGCCCGGTGCGCCGCCTTCGACCAGGCGCTGGCACAGCTTGGCCACCACTTCGGCGCCGAAGGCGCGCACCGATTCGGCGTCGTCACCGTAGGCCTGCATCTTGCGGCTGATCCAGCGCGGGATTTCCGCGCCGCACTGTTCGGAGAAACGGCGCAGCTGGCTGAAGTTGGAGATCGGCATGATGCCCGGGGTGATCGGCACCTGCACGCCGAGCCGCTGCACTTCGTCGACGAAGTGGAAGTAGGCATCCGGGTTGAAGAAGTACTGGGTGATGGCGGCATTGGCACCGGCGTCGATCTTGGCCTTGAAGTGCTTCAGGTCGAGCAGGGCGTCCTGCGCTTGCGGATGCGTTTCCGGATACGCGCCCACTTCGATGCGGAAGGCGTCACCGTGCTCGGCACGGATGAAGGCGATCAGTTCGGAGGCATAGCGCATGTCACCGGGAAAACCCATGCCCGACGGCAGGTCGCCACGCAGGGCGACGATGCGCTGGCAGCCGATGGCGCGGTACAGCGTCAGCAGCTCGCGGATCTCCTGGCGGGTACCGCCCACGCAGGACAGGTGCGGTGCCGCGTCGAAGCCGTGGTGCTGGTTGAGATGGCGCACGGTCTCGGAGGTGTAGCTGAGGGTCGAGCCACCGGCGCCGAAGGTACAGGACACGTACTCGGGGGCATACGTCTTCAGCTTGGCCGCGGCACGGTCCAGCTGGGTGCGCTGTTCGTCGGTCTTGGGCGGATAGAACTCGAAGCTGATGGTGGTCATGGCACGGGCGGCGGCGTCGGGTGCGGAGAAGTATATCTCTCCATCGAGATGGATGTAAAACAAGGCAGCCGCTACAGTTCCGCGCTGACCGGGCTGGTCACGAATCCCCACAGCAGCCGCGCCATCACCGCAGGTGAGCGTGCCTGCGCGCGGGAGTAGGCCAGCAGTGCATCCAGCCTTGGACGGTCGTAGAGGTGGCCGGCCAGCAGCACCGCATGCACGCGCCGGCTGTTGCCGATGTCCAGCAGAGGATTGCCGTCCAGCAGCACCAGGTCGGCCGCTTTGCCGACCTCGACACTGCCATGCCGGGCCTGCAGGCGAAGGTGCTGTGCGGCGTGCAACGTGGCTGCGCGCAGCACGTCGGCTTGGCTGAGTCCGGCCTGGTGCAGCAGTTGCAGTTCATCGTGATAGCGGAAGCCGCCAAGCCCGGTGTCGGTGCCCACCAGCACCGGAACACCGGCGCGGTGCGCAGCGCCGGTCAGTGCCAGGCCATGATTGAAATAGGCGTGCAGCGCGCGCTCGCCACGTTGGCCTGGATGGCGGGTGACCGTGGCCTGCAGGTCGTCGCGCCAGGCCCAGCGCGAAAGCGGATCGAGGTACGCCAGTCGCGGATCATCGATGAAGCCCGGATCGCGCGCGCGGGCATCCTCCTCGCGGGTGACATGAGTGGGCACC
>NZ_JBFTNR010000331.1:0-5156 GCF_056665995.1 Stenotrophomonas sp. 05L44_2 | reverse complement strand
CACGAGCGTGGAACACGCATCATCATCGCAATTAACGAAATATTAACATTTGAACGGGGGGGAGGGTCAAAGTTTGGCGCCCTCTCGCGACGATACGCGCGCCCCCCTTTCTTCGCGCGTCCACAGAATTTGAATTTCAGATTTGGAGCTGACCGGCGATGGCCAGGCACAAGCAGCCCGCCGAGCTGGCCAAGCTCAAGGGGGCGGATAAGCGCAACCCGCAGCGGTACAAGACCGAGGCGCCAAAGACGGGGAAGGCGCTGGGCAAGGTGCCGGGTCATCTGTCGGCAGAGGCCTCAGTGGTCTGGAAGGAGCTGGAGAAGTGCGCCCTGCCGGGCGTCCTCACCAGTGCCGACCGTTTCATCATGGAAGTGGCGTCCTCGCTGCTTTCCGAGTTCCGTGCCAAGCCCGGCGAATTCGTCGCGGCCAAGTACTCCCACCTGATCGGCTGCTTGGCGCGCCTGGGATTGACCCCGGCGGACCGCCAGAAGCTGGGGACCGAGAAGACCCCGGAGGGCAACCCATTCGACGAGTTCTGATCCATGACCCCGACCGAATCAGCCAAGGCCTACGCCAAGGGCGTGACGGCGGGAAAGATCATTGCCAACGAGTTCATCCGGTTGGCCTGCCAGCGGTTCCTCGATGACCTGAAGCGAAAGGGGGCCGACTGGCCCTACAAGTACGACGCCRAGAAGGCAGACCGTGCGGTGCGCTTCATGGAGAAGATGCCGCACACCAAGGGAAAGTGGGCGGCGCAGAAACGGCTGCTGGTGCTTGAGCCCTGGCAGCGCTTCATTGAGTGCAATTTGTTCGGCTGGATCCACAAGAAGACGGGGCATCGGCGCTTCCGCCGTGCCTACGAGGAGATTCCGCGCAAGAACGGCAAGTCGCTTCGCCTGGCTGCCCGTGGCCTGTACTTGTTCTGCGCAGACGGCGAGGCAGGTGCCGAGGTCTACTCAGGCGCCACCAGCGAGAAACAGGCCTTCGAGGTGTTTCGGCCGGCCTGGCAGATGGTCCAGAAGCTGCCGGCGCTGCGCTCGCGCTTCGGCATTGAGCAGGCTGGCAACCCGAAGAACCCCGGCCCGCTCTTCGTCATGGAGGACATGTCGAAGTTCGAGACGATGATCGGCAAGCCGGGCGACGGTTCGAGCCCGCATGCTGCGCTCGTGGACGAGTACCACGAGCACGACGACGACCACATGGTCGATGCGATGGAAACGGGCATGGGCGCGCGCGAGCAGCCCCTGCTGTCGATCATCACCACAGCCGGCACCAATCTATCCGGCCCTTGCTTCGAAATGCGGGGCGATGCGATACGCATCCTGCGCGGCGAGGTCACCGACGAAACGGTGTTCGCCGCGATTTACTGCATTGATGAGGGCGACCGTTGGGACGACCCGGCGAGCCTGCGCAAAGCTAACCCCAACTACGGCGTGTCTGTGTTCGAGCAGTTCCTGCTCGATCAGCTGGCCAAAGCAAAGCGGTCAGCGAGCAAGCAGAGCGCTTTCCGCACCAAGCACTTGAACGACTGGGTGGGCGCCAAGCTCGCGTGGATGAACATGCTGGCGTGGCAACGGCAGAAGCGGGCGTTTGAGACTGACGACTTCGCCGGGTGCCCCTGCTGGATCGGCGTTGACTTGGCTTCCAAGCTGGACGTGGCCGCAGTCGTGATGCTGTTCGAGAAGGACGACAGCTATTACGTCATCCCGAGGTTCTATGTGCCGGAATCGGCCGTGGAGGACAACGAAAAGTACCAGCATTTCCTGCTGGACGAGCTGATCGTCTCCACCCCCGGCAACATGACCGATTACGCCTTTATCGAAGAAGAGCTGAAGGAGCTTGCCGCACGCGGCATCGACGTGCGGGATATCGCATTCGATCCAGCCCAGGCGGCGTACCTCATGACGAGGCTGGAGCAGGAAAGCCTGCCGGTGGTCGAGATGGCACAGTCCGTGCGCAATCTATCTGAGCCGATGAAGGAAGTGGAAGCGCTGATTCTCTCACGTCGCTTGTGGCATGACGGCAACGCGGCGATGACCTGGATGATGGGGAACGTGGTTGCGCGCCTTGACGCGAAGGAGCACGTCTATCCGCGCAAGGAGAAGATGGAAAGCAAGATCGACGGCGCGGTGGCGCTAATCATGGCCATGGGCCGCGCCATGCAGGCGCGGGACACCGGCACAACCCAACAAGGCTTCGTGGTGATCGACTGATGTTCGGACTATTCGAGAAGAACCGGCGGGCCGATGCCCGCGACCGTATCGAGCCGACGATCAGCAACTTGGTCGATGGCGAGGTGATCCAATCCTCCAGCCCGGCAATGTTCGAGGTGTTCGGGAACCCGACGACCGCCTCTGGAGCGGTGGTCAGCCCGGAATCCGCGATGCGGGTCTCGGCGGTGTTCGCTGCCGTCTCGCTGCTTGCCGGTGCGATTGCCCAGCTGCCGCTGCCCATCTTTGAGCGGGTGGATGGTCACCGCAAGCGGGCGGAGCACGACTATTGGTGGATGCTGAACGAGCAGTTTTCCTCCGGTTGGTCGAGCGCCACTGGCTGGGAGTTCATCGTCGGCCAGATGCTGCTGCGCGGTGATGGAGTTGCCTATGTGACGCGCAACCGCGCCGGCGTGGCGACCGGGCTGATTCCCTGGCCCCGCGACAGAGTGATGATCCTCAAGCAGGAGAAGGCCAGCCCACGGGAACCGACGCGCCTGCAGTACACGTTCCACGACGTGGACGGGTACTTCACCGTTGACCAGGACGACGTGCTCCATTTCCCCGGCTTCGGATTCAACGGCGTGCACGGCATGTCGGTGATCCAGTGGGGGGCCCGGAACGGCATCGGCATTGCCATCCAAGGGGATGAGCATGCCGGCAAGTTCTTCAGCGAAGGTGGTAAGCCGGAGGTGGCCATCACGGCGACCAACAAGATGAACCAGGCGATGCAGGATGACTTCCGCGATGCCTGGGTCAAGAAGTATGGAGGCACGCAGGGAAACCGCCGCATACCTCTGATCCTGACGGAAGGGCTCGATATCAAGGAACTGACCATGTCCGCCGTCGACCAGCAGCTGCTGGAGTCCCGGCAGTGGCAGGTCATCGACGTGGCGCGTGCATTCGGTGTTCCGCCTCACATGATCGGCGAGACGACCAAGTCCACCAGCTGGGGCAGTGGCATCGAGAGCATGGGCATCGGCTTCGTGAAGTACACGCTGGGTCCGCACCTGAAACGGATCAAGGACGAGCTGAATCGCAAGCTGTTCCGTACGCCGCGCTACTTCGTTGAGCACAACGTGGACATGTTCATGGCCGGTGACTCGAAAACGCAGGCTGAGTACTTCAGCAAGGCGCTGGGCGGCCCCGGAACGCAAGGCTGGATGGTCGTCAACGAGGTCCGCCGCCTCAAGAACCTGCCGCCCATCGAGGGTGGCGACGAGCTCTACCAACCGAAAGATCCCGCGCCACCGGCAAAGCCCAGCGGCGATGACCCTGAAAGGAACCCTGACGATGCCGATTCCTAAGCTGCTGCAGCTGGCCAAGAATAACGCCAGCCAATCCAAGCCCATCCGGGCCGACACGGAAGGCAAGGAAGCCACGATCTACCTGCATGGCGTTATCGGCGGGTGGTGGGGCGACATTGACGAAACGATGTTCGCCCAAGCCATGGCCGGCATAGACGCAGACGTGATCCACCTGCGCATCGATTCACCCGGCGGTGATGTATTCGCAGCCCGCTCGATGATGACCGCCATTGCCCAGCACAAGGCGACTGTCATCGCCCACGTTGACGGGCTGGCTGCCTCGGCAGCCACAGGCATCTGCATGGCCTGTGACGAGGTAGAGATCAGCCAGGGTGCCGGCTTCATGATCCACAACGCTTGGACCGTAGCCGTCGGCAACAAGGCGGACATGACCAAGACCGGCGAGCTGCTGGCGAAGATCGATACCGGCCTGGCTGGCGACTACACCCGCCGCACCGGCAAGGATGAGGCGCAGATCGTCCAGTGGATGGACGAAGAGACCTGGTTCACGGCTGACGAAGCCAAGGAACACGGGTTCGCTGACCGGGTTGTCGAGGTCGTGGGCAAGAAGAAGGCCTCCGCCACCTGGGATCTGTCCGCCTACGACAACGCGCCGGCCGCGCTGGCCAACCGCAAGACCGAACCCGACGACGGCGCTGCCGCCGCGGCCCACAAAGCCAACCTGTCGCGCCGTCTGGCGCTGCTGGAACGCTCCGCTGCGTAAGCGACTCCCGCCCGCAGATACTCCGACCGCCGAAAGGCGGTTTTTTTTCGACCAGAGGAAATAGCCAATGCCCTTCAACATTCAGGCCGAGCGGGAGCGCCGTACCGCGCTGGCAAAGGAAACCCGCAACCTGCTACCTGACGGCCGACGAGGCGCTGCGCGAACAGGGCGTGCGCGAACACGCCACCTCGGCGACGCGTGGTGGCCGGGAGCTGTCCAACGAAATGCGGCTGTTCGACCGCTGGGCACGCGGCGGTGACAGCGCYCTGAACGCCGAGGACTGGAAGCAGGTCAACGCCGCCATGTCGGGCAACCCGGCCGTGAACCCGGAACAGGGTGGCTACACCGTTCCGACCACGCTGGCTGAGCAGATCCTGGAATCCCTCAAGGCCTACGGCGGCATGCGCCAGGTGGCCGACGTGTTCAGCACTGCCGGCGGCGAGCCGATGCAGTACCCGACCAGCGACGGCACCTCGGAAGAGGGCGAGCTGGTGGCCGAGAACCAGTCCGCGACCGACCAGGATGTGGCTTTCGGCACCAAGGGCCTGCAGGTCTACAAGTACAGCTCCAAGGTGGTGACCGTGCCGTGGGAGCTGCTGCAGGACAGCACCGCCGATATCGCCGGCTTCATCGAGAAGCGGCTGCAGACCCGGCTGGGCCGCATCACCAATCGCAACTACACCGTCGGCAGCGGCACCGGTCAGCCAATGGGTGCTTTCACCGCGGCCTCGGTCGGCAAGATCGGTTCCGTGTCGGCCCTCCCGATCATCACCTATGACGACCTGGTGGATCTGGAGCACAGCGTCGACCCTGCCTATCGCGCGCTGGCGAAGTGGATGTTCCACGACGACATGCTCAAGCTGATTCGCAAGGTGAAGGACGATCAGGGGCGGCCGATCTTCGTGCCGGGCTACG
>NZ_JBFTNR010000330.1:0-6391 GCF_056665995.1 Stenotrophomonas sp. 05L44_2 | reverse complement strand
GCGCAGCCCGTTGCGATCAAGGTCTGCAACCCGGTGCGCTGGACTGTCATCGCGCACCRGATAGGTGCCTTCGATCTCCACATACGGCGCGCTGAAGGCAATGCGGTCGGCACGTGCCGGGTCCACCGCCAGGAAGGCCAGATCCCATGCATCGTCGCTCGCCGCTRCAACCACCGATGCGGCCGCGTCGTGGCAACTGAAGCGTGCCTGCACACCCAGCCGCTGTGCCAGCGCGGTGGCCAGTTCCACCGACGGCCCACGCGGTGAATTGGCGTCGCCCTGGGCCAGCACCGGGTTGCCCAGGTTGATGGCAACGCGCAGGTGGCCCAACGGGGCCAGGGCATGACGGTGATCGGCCAGGGACATGGGCGCTTCCAGTACGATGGCAGGCTGTCCAGCATRCCAGTCGGGGCCGTATCGTGCAGTGCACAGGGCTGCGATGCTGCCTTTCATCAACCTGCACGCCGAGCACGATCACCATGAATCCCATCCTGCATGTTGAAGTTCCGGTCGCCGATCTCGAACGCGCCGTGATGTTCTACGAGCACTGGCTGCAGGTACGCATCGAAGCGCCGATCGACCTGCATGACTGCCGGATGGCCTACCTGTCGTTCAACGACGACGCCGCAGGTGCCAGCATGGCGCTGGTGCACGGCACCGACTACGTGCCGTCGGAGCAGGGCCCGCGCATCTACCTGGGCGTGGACGATGTGGATCGGAGCCTGCAGCGTGCCCTGCAGGCCGGCGCGGTGCTGTGCTTTGGCCCGGCCGTGGCGGGTGGCTGGCGGGTAGCCGAGATCCGCGACAGCGAGGGCAACCGGATTGCTCTGCAGGCACCCGTCAACCCATAGCCGCAAGCACAGCAGCCGAGCATTGCGCGGCGCTACACGGATGTGGCCTGTGATCGCTGCAGCCAGTCGGCGATGGCCGGATCCAACCGCGGATCGTCGGGGAGGCGCATGCCGAAGCCCTGCTGCAGCACCTCACGCACGTCCTGCACATCCCGCAGCGGGCGCTTGGCCGGCGCCTGGCCCGGGCGGTATTCGGTGTAGTTGCCGCTGCCGATGGTGCGTCGCCAATCCGGCCCGGTCAGTGATGCACGCAGCTGGCCGGGAAAGCTCGACYGCGGATGCGTGCACACGTACCAGTTGCCTACCTCGTTGTCGATCGGCGCCGGTGGCTGCAGGTCGAAGCGGTACAGCGCCCGCCAGTCATCCCCCGCCTCGGCGGCGAGCATGAAGTCGCCATCATCCAGCGTCTGCACGCGGTAACGCTCGTGCGGTGTGTCCTGCACTGCGGTCTCGTGCAGGCGCAGCGGTACGGTCGGGGTCAGGCTGCCGAAGCCGGTATCGACCAGCCAATCCTCTTCCTGCAGACGCACCCGCAGGAGCAGATGCGTACACGCAGTCAGCTCGCCCTCGGTGGCCGACAGCAGCACGCGTGCACTCAGTGGCTGCGCATCGAAGCCCAAGGCCTGCAGCAGCGCCAGGAACGCGCCATTGAGTTCGAAGCAGTAACCGCCGCGCTGCGCGTGCAGCAGCTTGTGCTGGACGCTGTCCAGGTCGATTGCCACCGCGTCGCGCAGCAGGCTGGTCAGGGTCTCGAACGGCAGCAGGGCGTTGTGGCGCTGCTGCAGCAGGGTCAGCCCGGCCAGGGTGAGCGGGGGCGGGGCATCCAGCTGCAGGCGCTGCAGGTAGCGGGGGACGTCGATGGGCATGGCAGGCATCACGGGCGGGGGGCTCCACTGTGATACCGCAACCGGGGTTGAGGTCAAGCGCATCCCGCCGGTGTCATCCCCCGGTCGTCTGCGGCCGGTACAACAGCGACAACTGCCCGCCGCTCGTAGCAGGAATCAATCCGGGGCTAAAGTTCTGCTGCAACCAGTCGATAAAGGTGCGTCCTTCCGCCTGGAGTCTGTCATGTCGGCCGTCGTTCCCCACCTTCGGTCCCTGCGTAGCCGCGTTGCCGGCTTGCGTTCCCGTTTCCCTGGCCTGCTGCGCTGGTTGCAGCCCCATCGGCTGAGCGTCGCCGACAAGCTCAAGGCGACCCTGCTGGTCTGCAGCCTGGGCCTGGTGGCCATTGCCGCCGTCCATGCCTGGACCAGCCATGCGAGCAAGCAGGCGGCGCGCGATCAGGCCAGCTACCAGCACGGCAGTGACCGCGTCGCTTCGCTGGCAGCGCGGGTGGCCGAGGCCCGGCGCCTGCAGACCCAGTATGCGCGAAGTTTCGACGATGCCGACCGCAGCCAGTTGCTGGCCACGCAACGGATGTTGAAGCAGGATCTGCAGGCGTTGCGTGCAATGCCGATGGATGCGGGTCGGCGCAAGGTGCTGCAGGCGATGACTGAAGCCGTCGACGCATTCTCACAGGGCATCGCCGCGTTGTTCGAGCGGGTGGATGAGATGGGGCGCGGCGACGCAGGCCTGGCCGCGCAGCTGCAGCAGTCCGCCGACGCACTGCAGGCACAGGTGGACGCGCTGGAGCGCCCTGCGCTTTCCCTGCATGTGCAGCGGATGYGGCGGCAGGAAGCGCTGCTGCTGCTCGATGGCGATTCCACCCACGCCGATCGTGCCAGCGAAGAAAAGCTGCCCTTCGATCTGGCATTGGCGGGCCTGCCAGCCGAGGTGCAGGAGCAGGTGCGCATGGGCATGGAGGCCTACCAGGCCGCGCTGCTGGGCTATACCGCCGCGCGTGTCGGCCTGGACGTGGAAGCACAGTCGCTGCTCGAGACGGCGGCAGCCGTGGGCCCGGCACTGGCCGCATTCCAGCAGGCGCAAAGTGTGGCCCTGGCCCAGGCGCAGCTTCGTCAGCAGTCGGGTGCACGGATGGCCAGCGTGCTGTTTGTGGCCACTCTGCTGCTGGTGGCCGGTGTGCTGATCACCAGCCTGGTGCTGGTCGTCCGCGCGGTGCGTCGACCGATCCAGGACACCCTGCGTTTCGCTGGCGATATCGCCGATGATCGGCTCGACACCACGCTGCGCGTGCACAACGCCAACGATGAGATCGGTCAGCTTGCGCAGTGCCTGGTCGACATGCAGCAACGCCTGCGTGCGCGGATCGAAACCGAGCGCGCGGTTGCGCGCGGCAATACGCGCGTGCGGCAGGCGCTGGACAGCGCGCAGACCGGCTTGATGGTGGTCGACGCGGAAGGGCAGGTGGCCTACGCCAATCCAGCGCTGCTGCAGCTGCTGGATCTTCCCGCAGAGACGTTGCTTGGCAGCGACGCGGTCCGCCTGCACCCGGTACTGGCGGGGCTGATTGGTGTCCGTCAGCGCGAAGAGCGCGAGATCGGCCACGCCGGCACCCGCTACCAGCTGATCGCCAACGCCATCGTCGAGGACGACCACTTCCTCGGCRTGGCAGTGGAATGGCGCAGCCGCGCGCTGGAGACACTGCTGGAAACCGAAGTGGCGGCACTGGTCGACGCGGCGGCGCATGGCGAGCTGCAGGGGCGCATCGTACTGGAGGGCAAGCAGGGCTTCGTGCGCACGCTGTCGACCAGCATCAATCGCCTGCTGTCCACCTTCGAGGCCAACCTCGGCGATCTGCAGGCGCTGCTGGCCGCACTGGCACGCGGCGACCTGAGCGTGCGCCTGGAGGGCGACCTGCAGGGCGTGTTCGCCCGCATGCGTGACGATGCCAACGCCACCGTCGCGCAGCTGGGCCACATCGTCACCCGCATCCAGCAGGCCACCGTCCGCCTGGATGTGGGGGTGGGTGAAATCGTTGCCGGCCATCACGATCTTTCCCAGCGCACGGAACAGCAGGCCGCCAACCTGGAAGAAACCGCTGCATCGATGCATGAACTGACCGATACCGTCGGCCGCAACGCCGATGCGACGGAGCGCGCCGATGGACTGGTACGTGAGGCCGCCCGGGTTGCCGAGCGCGGCGGCACCGCGGTCGGCCAGGTGGTGGCCACCATGCAGGGCATCAGCAACGCATCGCGGCGCATCGGCGACATCATCCAGCTGATCGATGGCATCGCTTTCCAGACCAATATCCTTGCCCTCAACGCGGCAGTGGAGGCCGCGCGTGCAGGCGAGCAGGGCCGAAGCTTCGCGGTGGTGGCGGCCGAAGTGCGCTTGCTGGCCCAGCGCAGTGCTGATGCCGCCAAGCAGATCAAGGGGCTGATCGAGGATTCGGTGACGCGGGTCGACCAGGGCAGTACGCAGGCCGAGCAGGCGGGTACGACGATGGACGAGATCGTCAGCAGCGTGCAGCAGTTGGCCGGCCTGCTGGCCGGTATCCGCAGTGCCTCGCACGACCAGCATGCGGGCATTGCCCAGGTAAACCAGACCGTCGTACAGATGGAGGCCAGCACGCAGCGCAATGCGAGCCTGGTGGAAGAGGCCGGCGCGTCGACTGCGCAGATGCAGACCCAGGTGCGTGCGCTGGCCGAAGCGGTGGCCGCGTTCCGGCTGCAGCCCGAGCGCCGGTCACGGGCGGCGGCGTGATGGCCTGATCGCCTTCGCCAGGCATGGCCCGGCGCTACCGTTGAAACCCNGGGTAGCGCCGGGCCATGCCCGGCGAACGGATTCAATACACGTCGCGCCGGTAGCGCCCGTTCTCCAGCAGCAGTTCCACCCTTTCATCGCCCAGTGCCTCGCGCAGCACCTGGTCCACGCCTTCGGCCATGCCGTGCAGCGATCCACACACATGGATCACTGCACCCCGTGCCAACCACGCCTGCAGTTCATCTGTCGCAGCGCGCAATCGATGCTGTACGTAGCTGCCATCGTCCACATCACGCGAATAGGCCTGATCCAAGCGCAGCAGGTGCCCGTCAGCCTGCCACTGGATGATCTCGTCGGCGAACAGGAAATCGTGCGCGCGCTGACGCTCGCCGAACAGCAGCCAGTGACCGTGCTCGCCCCGGTGCGCGGCTTCGCGCAGCAGGCTGCGCAGGCCGGCGATGCCCGTGCCGTTGCCGATCAGCAGCATCGGCGCGCCCGGCTGCCGATGGAAGCCCGGGTTGCGATGCACGCGGGCGGCTATCGCACCGTCCAGCGGCGCATGCAGGGCCAGCCAGCCCGAGCCCAGTCCTGCGCGACCTGCTGCGTCGTGGACCAACCGCACCACCAGCTCCACTTCGCCATCGGCGGCGCATGAGGCGATGGAGTACTCACGCCCAGGCAGTGACGGCAGGCCCGACAACCACAGGCCTGCATCCTGCACCTGCAACGCACGGCCGGGTTCGGGCAGCACGCGTTCGCTGGCCAGTTCCAGCAGGGTCTTCGCAACGCCATCGATCAGCTGTGGCTGCTGGGGATCCAGGCCATGCGCGCGCAGTACCGCGCTGGCATGCATCGCGTCGTGGCGGGGCGCGATGTGCAGGATGTCGCCGGCCTGCCAATCGACATCGGCCGGCGGTGCCAGGCGGATCTTCCAGATCTGGCCGCCGACGCTGCCAGCGTTGAGCAGGGTGCGGCCGAGCAGGCGCCAGCCGTGCATCACTGTGGCGGCCGGCAACACGCTGTCGTCGGTGTCGATGCCAGTCAGTGCGGTCAGCTGCAGCTGCCACTGGCGCAGCGCCACCACCGAAGCAGCATCGACGTCGATGCGGGCGAACAAGGGTTGCGCGCCCGAGCGCGTCAACCAGTCGTCGATCTGCACGCCGAACCCGCAGAACTGCGCGTACTGGTGATCACCCAGCGCGAGCATGCCGTAACGCAGCCCGGAAAGGTCCGGACGCTGTGCCAGCAACTGGCGCGTGCTGCGCCGTGCGTTGTCCGGTGGTTCGCCATCACCGAAGGTGCTGAGCACGAACAGCGCTTGCGTGGTGGCCTGCAGCTGCGCGGCAGCCACGCGCGCAAGCGGCAGTACCTGCACCGCGTGGCCGGCCGCCTGCAGCTGT
This sequence comes from Stenotrophomonas sp. 05L44_2, assembly GCF_056665995.1. Lineage (NCBI taxonomy): Bacteria > Pseudomonadati > Pseudomonadota > Gammaproteobacteria > Lysobacterales > Lysobacteraceae > Stenotrophomonas > Stenotrophomonas sp. 05L44_2. The sequence goes on along the minus strand of NZ_JBFTNR010000330.1, from coordinate 534 downwards.
GCCGCCGCACGCCAGGCCAACTGTTCGGCCAGGCCGCTCTGGCTGGCATGCACCACCAGCCACGGCGTGCCCGCGGCATGGGGTGCTGCTGCCGGCACGGTCTGCCGCAGCGCGCGGGCGGCACGCTGGCCGCGGCGGCGGTCCAGGTACAACAGCCAGCCGGTAACGAAGAACAGGCACATGCCCAGGCTGCTGAGCATCACCACGATGCGCCCGGGCATGCCGAAGAAGCTGCCCGAGTGCAGGGCGAACATGCTGGTGGTGAGCTGGCCGCCGGCACCCTGGCGCGCGTAGGGGCGCGCGTCGAGGACCGCGCCGGTGGCCGGGTCGAGCTGCAGCAGGTCATGCGCGCGGTCGTGATGGCCGCCCCGTTGTGCGGGATCCGCCGACATCACCCGTACGTTGAGCGCTTGACCGGGCTTCTCCGGCAGGCGCAGGTCGATGAAGCCCTGGCGCACGCCGGGCAGTGCATACAGCGTGGCCTCGACCTTGTGCAGATCCAGGGGCAGATCCGTGGCGACCTTGTGCTTGGCG
>NZ_JBFTNR010000329.1:0-4506 GCF_056665995.1 Stenotrophomonas sp. 05L44_2 | reverse complement strand
GGCAACCAGCACGTTGCAGCTGCGGTTGGCCAGGCGCAGCAGCACTTCCTCGCGGTCGCGCTGTTCCATGTCGCCATGCAGGGCGAGCGCGGAGAAGCCGAACTGCTGCAGCGAGTTGGCCACTTCGTCCACGTCCTTGCGGGTGTTGCAGAACACCACGGCCGATTCGGGCGTGTACTTCAGCAGCAGGCCGGCCAGTGCCTTCTGCCGGTGTGCCGGTTCGACTTCGCAGAACAGGTGGCGGATGGCCGGGGCCTGGTCGGCGCCTTCCACGGTCACTTCCACGGCATCGCGCAGCAGGTCGCGGGCCATGGCGCGGATGGTGTCGGGGAAGGTGGCCGAGAACAGCAGGCTCTGGCGATCGCGGTGGGTACGGCCGGCGATCTCACGGATGGGTTCCTCGAAGCCCATATCGAGCATGCGGTCGGCTTCATCCAGCACCAGGGTGCGCACGGCGCCCAGATTCAGTGCGCGCTTGCGCGCCAGTTCCTGCACGCGGCCGGGCGTGCCGACCACCACGTGCGGGTCGTGGCTTTCCAGCGACGCCAGCTGCGGGCCCAGCGGCGTGCCGCCGGTCAGCAGCAACAGCTTCAGGTTGGGGATGCCGGTGGCCAGCTTGCGGATCTGCTTGGCCACCTGGTCGGCCAGCTCGCGGGTGGGGCACAGCACCAGCGCCTGTACGCGGATCAGGCTGGGGTCGATGGACTGCAGCAGGCCAAGACCGAAGGCGGCGGTCTTGCCGCTGCCGGTCGGGGCCTGGGCGATCACATCGCGGCCATCAAGGATGGCGGGCAGGCTCTGCGCCTGGATCGGCGTGAGGGTGGTGTAGCCGAGGGCATCCAGGCCGGGCTGCAGGGCCGGGCTCAGCGGCAGGGTCGAGAAATCAGTCATGGCGCATTGTACCTGCGCGCGCGCCCGGTCCCGCCGTCGTTCACGATTGTGGGGGCGCCCGGTAGCGGGCGACCTTGGTCGGCACCTTGGCCGAACGTTCCCTCAACCCAGCCCGATGACCACCAGCCGCGCAGCCATCGCCTGCAACTGCTCCGGGGTGGCCGGTTTTCCAGCGACCCGGGGCTCCAGCAGCAGCTGGTGGAACCACGGGTTGGCGTGCCGCGTGTCGACGTCGAACGAACAGGTCGCCTGCACGCCCATCACCGCTTGAACGATCTCGACCAGCGTGTCTTCGGCTTCATCGACATTGCCCCGCCCATATCGATCATCCAGCAGGCGCAGCGGGATCTGCAGCAGGGCGGGGGAGACTGGCATGCCTCAAGTCTAACGATCCACGTTGCCCTCAGCCCAGCACCGCCAGCACACCCTGGTGGATCGCCAGGCCACCCAGCAGCAACCAGGCGAACAGGATCGATGCCAGCAGCAGCGGCTTCAACCCGGCCTGGCGCAGCGCAGACACATGGGTGGTCAGGCCCAGCGCGGCCATCGCCATGGCCAGCAGCACGGTATCCAGCTGCACCAGCCCGGCCTGCACACCCACCGGCAGCAGATGCAGCGAGTTGAGCCCGGCAACCGCCACGAAACCGAACGCGAACCACGGCACCACGATCCGGGTCTTGCCACCGTCCGCCGCTGCCTTGCCACCACGGGCCAGCCACAAGGAAAGTACGATCAGGAACGGTGCCAGCAGCATCACCCGCACCATCTTGGTGATGACCGCGGTATCGGCGGCTGACTCGCCCACGGCACGTCCGGCAGCCACCACCTGTGCCACTTCATGCACGGTGGCGCCGGTGTACAGGCCGTACTGCCGCGCGTCCATCGCCAGCCAGCCGTGCGACTGCACCAGCGCATACAGCGCCGGGTACAGGAACATGGCCAGCGTGCCGAACACCACCACCGTCGATACCGCCACCGTCACCTGCGCAGCACGGCCGCGCACCACCGGCTCTGCGGCCATCACCGCCGCCGCACCGCAGATCGCGCTGCCGGCACCGATCAGCATGGCGGCCTCGCGCTCCATCCTGAACACCCGTACACCCAGCCAGCACGCCAGGCCGAAGGTGCTCGCCACCACCAGCACGTCCATCAGCACGCCGGCGACGCCGACGTGGCCGATGTCCTGGAAGGTCAGCCGCAGGCCGTACAGCACGATGCCCGCACGCAGCAGCCAATGCTTGGAGAAGCCCACGCCCGCCGCGCTGGCGGGGGCCAGTCGCGGGTACAAGGTGTTGCCGACCACGATGCCGGCGACGATGGCGACGGTCAGCGCACTCAGGCCATGCGCCTGCAGCCAGGGCAGCTCGGCCAGGTACAGCGACGCCGCCGCCACCAGGCCGACCAGCAGCAGGCCGGGCAGGCGCAGTTGCCAGCGCTGGCGCAGGGCGGGCAGGGACCAGGGGGACAGGGCAGGCGCGTTCATGGCGGGTGGGATGCGGGAGAGAGGCGTACAGCCTGCATCCATGCGATTGACCCGTAAAACGAATAATATCGGTGAAAACTACCCATAACACAGGTAATGGCCATGCGCCTGACGCTCCGCCAGCTGCAGGTCTTCGTTGCCATCGCTGACCAGGGCAGCACCACCGCCGCAGGCCAGGCCATCGCGCTTTCCCAGTCCGCCAGCAGCGCCGCCCTGCAGGAGCTGGAAGCGCACTTCGGCACGCCGCTGTTCGACCGCATCGGCCGTCGCCTGGCGTTGAACGGCCACGGCCGGGCCTTGCTGGAGCCGGCGCGCGCGCTGTTGGTCAATGCCGCCGATCTGGAGCGGCAATTGGCGGCGGGCGGTGACCCGTCCCAAGGCGCGCCGCTGCGGCTGGTGTTGGCGGCCAGCACCACCATCGGCAACTACCTGCTGCCGCCGCGTATCGCCGATCTGCTGCGGCAGGCACCGCAGGCCGAGGTCGATCTGCGCATCGACAACAGCGCAGGCGTGGTGGCGGCCGTTCAACGGCTGGACGTGGATGCAGGACTGATCGAAGGCCCGTGCCACGAACGCGGGCTGCAGGTGACCGCCTGGCAGCAGGACCCGCTGGTGATCGTGGCGGCTGCGGATGCGCCCCCGCGCTGGTCCCTGGATGAACTGCGCGCAGCGCGCTGGCTGTTGCGCGAACCCGGCTCAGGCACCCGCGAGGCTGTCGAACAGGCATTGCTGCCGCATCTGCGCGGCTTCGCCCAGACCCTGCAGCTGGGCAATACCGAAGCCATCAAGCAAGCCGCCATCGCCGGCCTCGGCCTGGCCTGCCTCTCGCGCCACGCCCTGGAAGAACCCTTGGCCCTCGGCCGCCTGCGCATCCTTGAAACGCCATTGCCGGCCCTGCACCGCACGCTGTGGCTGGTACGCCACCCCGGCAAGCGATGGTTGCCGGGGTTGCAGGCGTTGTTGGGGGAAGTGCAGTAGCCGGGATCCATCTTCCACAGCGTGAATTCCACGTAGGGGTCAGAGCCTATTGCGCAGCAACGGGATCCGACCCCGTGCCGACCAACGGTCGGCACCCACCAACAGCAGCGGCAAACTSTCGAAGGCGGGGTGGGTCMGSTTGCGGGGGCGTGAGCGYCATGGATGGCGCGACCGAGCTTACATGGACGTACTTGCAGCGTCCCCCGCAACCGGACCCACCCCGCCATCCCACAGGAAGCCGGCTTTGGCTGTTGCCTCGGCGGTTGACGTTGCCTCTGCGGGTGCCGGGCGCCGCCCGGCCAGGCCCCGCAACCCGCTACAATGGCCGGATGCCTTTGATTACTCTGCAAAACGTCGACTTCAGCGTCGGCGGCCCGCTGTTGCTGGAAAAAGCCGAACTGTCGATCGAGCCGGGCGAGCGTATCGCCCTGATCGGCCGCAACGGCGCCGGCAAATCGACCCTGSTCAAGCTGCTGTCCGGCGACCACAAGCCCGATGACGGTGAAGTGCGCGTGCAGCAGGGCGTGCGCGTGACTCGCCTGGAGCAGGAGGTGCCGCACGGCGCCGCTGGCAGCGTGTTCGACGTCGTCGCCGATGGCCTGGGCGAACTGGGCCAATGGCTCGCCGAATTCCATCACCTCAGCCACGCCGACGTGTTCGATGGCGAAGCGCTGGGCAACGTCCAGGCCAAGATCGATGCCGCCAACGGCTGGGGCTTGGACCAGCGCGTCAGCGAGACCCTGACCAAGCTCGACCTCGATGGCGACGCGGAGTTTGCGCGCCTGTCCGGCGGCATGAAGCGCCGCGTGCTGCTCGGCCGCGCGCTGGTCTCCAGCCCCGACCTGCTGCTGCTGGACGARCCGACCAACCACCTCGACATCGAAGCCATCGACTGGCTCGAAATGTTCCTCAAGAACTGGAACGGCAGCGTGGTGTTCGTCACCCATGACCGCCGCTTCCTGCGTGCGCTGGCCACCCGCATCGTCGAGATCGACCGCGGCCAGGTCACCAGCTGGCCGGGCGACTGGGCCAACTACGAGCGCCGTCGCGAAGAACGCCTCAACGCGCAGGCCCAGGAAAACGCACGGTTCGACAAGCTGCTGGCGCAGTAAGAAGTGTGGATCCGCCAGGGCATCAAGGCACGCCGCACCCGC
>NZ_JBFTNR010000328.1:0-4546 GCF_056665995.1 Stenotrophomonas sp. 05L44_2 | reverse complement strand
CCCTATGCCACCATCCGCACCCAGGACAGCGCCGACGGCGCCGCACACTGGCTGTTCATGCACGCCGATGCCTCCACCGGCGTGCGTCCCTGCTGCCGCAAGGACATGCTGGACGAGATGTGGAGCTACATGAGCGCCATCACCCGCGGGCCGGCGCAGCGCCACAGCGGCCAGCTGCGCCATTTCGTGCTGGCCTCCGACGCCGCCGCCTACAACCTGGGCGGCGACCTGGACCTGTTCACCCGCCTGATCCGCGAAGGCAACCGCGACCTGCTGCTGACCTACGCCCAACGCTGCGTGGAGGGCGTTCACCACCTGCACACCGGCTTCGGCGGCGACGTCCGCTCGATCGCCCTGATCCAGGGCGATGCGCTGGGCGGTGGCCTGGAAATGGCCCTGGCCTGCCACACCATCGTGGCCGAGGAAGGGTGCGGCATGGGCCTGCCCGAAGTGCTGTTCGGCCTGTTCCCGGGAATGGGCGCCTACTCGTTCCTGTGCCGCCGGGTGGCGCCGCAGCTGGCCGAGAAGATCATCCTCGATGGCCGTATCTACAGCGCCGAGGAGATGCACGCGATGGGCGTGGTCGACGTGCTGGTCAGGAAAGGTGAAGGCCGCGGCGCGGTCGAAGAGATGATCCGCCAGCAGCAGCGCCTGCCGCAGTCGTACCTGGCAATGAACGCCGCGCGCAACCTGGCACAGGCGGTCAGCTATGACGAACTGCTGGAAATCACCAAGGTCTGGGTCGATTCGGCACTGGCCCTGGGCGATCGTTCGCTGCGCACCATGGACCGTTTGATCAAGGCGCAGACCCGACGCGCCAATCTGGATGTGGCCTGATACGTTCCCCTCCCCCGCAGGGTTCAAGCCCGGCTGGCCACCGGGCTTTTTTTATGCGGCGCGCAGTCATCGACAACCCACCGCGCAGGCCCGGCAGGCCTGGCTCTACCGCTCGCCGTCGTCGGCCACGCCGCGTGCCTTGCGTTCGGCGCGCGCATCCAGCGCCTGCCGGCCTTCCTTGATGGCCCCCTGCAGCACCGCAAGACGCTGCCGCCATTCGGCCTTGAGCTGCCAGTCGGCCATCCGCATTAACTCACCGGCGCGGTTGGACGCGCGCACCAGGCCCAGGTTGCTGGCCACGCCCTTGATCGCGTGCGACTGCTCGCGGAAAGCACCCCAGCGTGCCGCTTCACCATCACCTTCGGCCTTGCGCAGGCACGATTCGGCATCGTCCAGGCACTGGCGGATGAACTCGCGCTCGAAACCCTCGCCCATTCCCAGCGACGCCAGCTCGTCAAGCACGCCGGTATCGAGCACGCCATCGAGGTTGGTGACGGTGCGCACGATCGGCGGCGCACTGGCCTTGAGCTGAGCGTTGTTGGCAATCTCGGCCAGGGTGTCCAGCAGTCGCACGGCCACCACGGGCTTGGCCAGGAACGCATGTGCACCGGCCTGGGTACAGCGCTGGATGGCTTCGGGAGTGACGTCGGCGCTGAGCACCAGCACCGGCGTGCGCGGGCCGCCGCCGGCCTGCATCACCCGCAGCTCCTTCAGCATGTCCAGGCCACTCATGCCCGGCATGTGCAGGTCGACGATGGCCGCATCGAACTCGCTTTCAGCCAGTGCGTCGAGCACCGCCTCGCCACCATCGACGCACAGCACCTTGTGCCCGGCCTTCTGCAGCAGCCGCTGCAGCACCATGCGGTTGGCCTCGTGGTCGTCGGCGACCAGGATCTGCATGCTGCGCACGCGCGCGCGATGGCGCAGGAACGGATCGGCGAAGGCGATGACGTTGCCGCCGGCACCGGTTTCGTCGCCAGCAGCAAGGGTCGGTACCGCACCCGGGACCACCGGCTGCGGCGGCGCGAACGGCAGCTCCACCCAGAAGTGGCTGCCCTGCGGCGGGTTGTCCAGGTAACCGATCTCGCCGTCCATGGCTTCCACCAGCCCCTTGGCGATGGTCGTGCCCAGGCCGGTACCCTCATGGCGGCGGGCCATGCTGACGTCGGCCTGCTCGAAGGCCTCGAACAGACGCGGACGCATCGCCGGTGCAACGCCGATGCCGGTGTCGAGAATGTCGAAGCGCAGCCGCACCCCACCCTGGGTGTCGGCGTGGACAACGCTGACGCGGATCTCGACCCGGCCGTGATCGGTGAACTTGACCGCGTTGCCGGCCAAGTTGAGCAGGATCTGCCGCAGATGCCCGACATCGCCGCGCAGGGTCGGCGGCACGGTCTCGGCCACCTTCACCCGGTAGTCCAGGCGCTTGGCCTTGGCCTGCGGCAACAGGATCAGGCCGATCGCCTGCATCACTTCGGAAAGAACGAAATCCTCGGCGACCACGCGCAGCTTGCCGGCCTCGATCGCCGAGATGTCCAGCACTTCCTCGACCAGCGCCAGCAGGCTGCGCGATGACGCCTGGATGGTACTCACGCACTCACGCTGCTCGTCATCCAGGCGCGTGGTCGCCAACACTTCTGTCATGCCATTCAATCCATTGAGTGGGGTACGAAACTCGTGGCTCATGTTGGCCAGGAATCGACTCTTGGCTTCGCTGGCGCGCCGCGCCTCGGCCATCGCTTCGGTCAACTGCCGCAGCAGCGTGGAAAAATACAGGGGAACCGCCGCCAGGCCAAGCCACAGGCCGATGGCCAGGCGTGCGTTCTGTTGCCAATAGGGGGTCGACAGCGCGGTACTGCCGAAGCTGACCATCGCCATCGCCACGGCCACATACAGGTAGTGGTTGCCGAAGCGCATGCCGTTGCCCACCGTCACCCACATCACCACGATGTAGACCCACGACAGCGGCTCGCCCATCTGGATCATGCCGGCAGCGATCAGGCCGTAGTCGGCCAGCATGCCCAGTACGCGGCGCGGATCGGAACGCTGCGGCCGCCACAGCAACCAGCCGAACAACAGCAGCGACAGACTCAGCCCCGTCAACACGATCGCCAGCACACCGACATACTGGGTGTGCGGCAGATCGTGCCGCGCCGAAGGCAGCAGCACGTAAGCCAGGATCAGGCTGATCAGGACGATGCGGACGATCTGCTGCCCGTGCTCGCTGTCCTGCCGCTGGGACAGGCGCAACCGCAATCGCGACAGCAGGCGTTTCACGCGCCCAGTCCCGGCCGTGCAGAGGCGGTGGAGTGCTCGGCGCAGATCTGTTCCAGCTGCTCACGGCCGCGCAGCAACGCGTCCACGCAACGCGGATCGAACAGGCGCCCGCGCTGGGCATACAGGTAGGCCATGGTGGCTTCCATCGTCCACGCTTCCTTGTAGGGGCGCGGCGAGATCAGCGCATCGAACACGTCGGCCACAGCGACGATGCGTGCCTCCAGCGGAATCGCATCGCCGACCAGGCCATCGGGATAACCACTGCCGTCGTAGCGCTCATGGTGACGCAGCGCGATCAATGCACCGACCTGGATGAAGCGGTTCTGGCTGCCGCTGAGCAGTTCATGGCCAATCCGCGGATGCCGTCGCATGATCGCCAGCTCCTCATCATTGAGCTTGCCCTGCTTGAGCAGCACCGCATCGGGAATGGCGATCTTGCCCATGTCGTGCAGCGGCGCGGCCATCTCGATCAGCTTGACGTCGTCTTCCGGCAGGCCCAGCTGCTCGGCGATCAGGCCAGCCACGCGCGCCATGCGCTCAAGGTAGGCACTGGTGCYGGCATCACGGAACTCGATCGCACGCGCCAGCCGCGAAAGCGTCTCGCGCTCGCGCTCCTCCACCTCGTGCATGCTGGCCAGCAGCCGCTGCTCCAGCGACAGCGCGCGCTGCTTCACGTTCTCGGTCTGCTGGCGCAGCTGCAACAGGTTGTAGCAGCGTGCGCGCAGTTCGCGCGGGCGGATCGGCTTGACCAGGAAATCGATCACGCCGGCTTCCAGTGCTGCCTGGCGGATCGGCTCGTCACCCACTACGGTGATCAGGATCACCGGAATATCGCGATGTTTCGGCAGCCGGCGGAAGCGGCGGGCGAACTCCAGCCCGTCCATCTCCGGCATGCGGTAATCGAGAAGCAGCAGGTCGACCGGGTACGATTCGCACCATGCCAACGCCGTCAACGGATCGCCGAAGTCATGCACGCTCAGTTCCGGCGCGATGTCCTCGATGACGTGACGGAGCATCGTCCGTGCGGAAGTCTGGTCATCGACGATGACGATGTTCAAGGCGTTCTCTGCCTGCTTTCTCGACCATGCTGAAAGGTCAGCGGGCGAGGATACCCCGCCGCTGTGCACGCTGGCACCCTGCATCGGCTCGACTCCCGTCACAAGCTCCCCGATTCATGATCGTCGTCACAATGTGAAGCGGATTCTCCACATCGCGGCCTCCCCTGACCCCATGAAGCCATAGCCGGTGTCAAGGTTGTGCAATAACGATACGCCGAGTGCGGGATGCGTCAATGGCGCCGTCTCAAACCGAGACGACGCGCACAAACGGACGCCGAAAACGCCGGTTACTGCTCCGGACGCATGTACGGGAACAGCAGCACGTCGCGGATCGAGCTGCTGCCGGTCAGCAGCATCACCAGGCGATCGACGCC
>NZ_JBFTNR010000327.1:0-4564 GCF_056665995.1 Stenotrophomonas sp. 05L44_2 | reverse complement strand
GGCCGCTGCCGTGCACCTTCCACGATCGTTGCCTGTGGACGGTGTGGCAGCAGTACGTCGCGTGCCTGTGGCAGGTTGCCCAATGTGGCCGACAGCCCCCACAGCTGCATCGCCGGGGCTGCCTCACGCAGCAGCGCCAGATTCAACTGCAGCAGCACGCCGCGCTTGTTGCCSAGCAGYTCGTGCCATTCGTCCACCACCACGCAGCGCAGTTGGCGCATGCGCTCAAGGGTGTCGGGATAGCTGAGCAGCAGCGCCAGCGACTCCGGCGTGGTGACCAGCACGTCGATGCGACCTTCGCGGGCCAGGCGCCGGTCGCGGTTGCTGGCATCGCCGCTGCGCAGCCCCACGCGCCAGCTCAGGCCAAGGCCGTCGATCGGTGCCTGCAGCGCACGTGCGGTATCGCTRGCCAGCGCACGCAGCGGCGTTACCCACAGCACCTGCAGCGGGCGTACCGCGCTGGCGCGACGCGGTGCGGGGGGCGGGTCGAGCATCGCCTGCAACAAGGGGCCGCCGAACATGGCAAGGGTCTTGCCGCTGCCGGTGGGCGTGTGCAGCAGGCCAGATTCGCCCGCCAGGTAATGACGCCACATGGCGTGCTGGAAGGGCAGGGGGCGCCAGCCGCGGCTGCCGAACCATGCGTGCAGGCGCTGCAGCGCATCGCTGCGCTTCATCGCGCCAGCGCCTGCAACTGGGCCAGGTGGTCGGCTTCGGCAGCCGGCTTGTCGTGGCGCCAGCGCAGGATGCGTGGAAAGCGTACGGCGATGCCGGACTTGTGGCGCGCGCTGCGGTTGACTGCTTCGAAACCAAGTTCGAACACCTGTTCAGCACTTACGCTGCGCACCGGGCCGAAGCGTTCACGCGTGTGCGCGCGGATCCAGCGGTCGAGGGCGAGGATTTCCTTGTCGTCCAGACCGGAATAGGCCTTGGCTACTGGAACCAGTGTCTCGCCGTCCCAGACGCCGAAGGTGTAGTCGGTATACAGCGTGCTGCGCCGACCATGGCCTGCCTGCGCGTACAGCAACACCGCATCGATCGTGAGCGGTTCGACCTTCCACTTCCACCAGTCGCCACGGCGACGCCCGGACTGGTAGACCGAATCACGACGCTTGAGCATCAGCCCTTCCACGCCACGCTCGCGCGATGCTTCGCGCAGCTGCGCGGCATGCTGCCAATCGTCGGCGTCTACCTCGGGCGAGAGCTGGATGCGCGGATCGCCGAGCGCGCCGACCACCTCGGCCAACTGCACGCGTCGCTGCTGCAGCGGCAGTGCACGCAGGTCCTCGCCGTCGCGTTCAAGCAGATCGTAGGCGAGCACGCGTACCGGCGTGTTGCGCAGGGTGGCGGCGCCGGGTTTGCGGCGCTGGATGCGGGTCTGCAGGGCGGTGAATGCACGCGGCAGATTGTCGGCGTCGTCCCATGCCAGCAGCTCGCCATCGAGTACGCAGCCATCGGGCAGAGACGCTGCCGCCTGCTCGATCTCCGGGAAGCGACCGTCCAGCCGCTCTTCGCCGCGCGACCACAACGCCACCTCACCCTGGCGCCGCAGCAGCTGCAGGCGGATGCCATCCCACTTCCATTCCAGCAGCCAGTGGCTGATGTCGCCCAGCCGCTCGGTAGGCTCGCCTTCCAGCGGCGAAGCGAGGAAGAACGGGTAGGGCTGCTGACGATCGGTCGGCAGTTCTTCGGCAGACAGCAAGGTGGTAAGCAGGCCGGGGGAGGGCACCCAGTCGCCGAGCATGCGCTGGGCGATGCGGGCGATATCCAGCCCGGACCACTCGGCCAACGCCTGCTGCACCACGCGCTGCGATACGCCAACGCGCAGCGCGCCGGTCAGCAGCTTGTTGAAGACCAGGCGTTCGGCCGATGCCAGCTGTCGCCAGCCGTCGACTACGGCGGCACGACGCACCGGCTCCGGCTGGTTGGCAACGGCAAGCAGGTGGTGTTCGATCCAGTCGGCCAGAGGCCGATCCTCGGCTTCGGTGGCCGGATCATCCAGCAGCAGGGTAAGCGTTTCAGCAAGGTCGCCGACCTGCGCGTAGCTGTCTTCGACCAGCCAGGGGGGCAGGCCGGATTCGTCGGCGATCCACGCCCGCAATTCGCCGCTGCCGGCAATCTTCCGCCGCGCGCCGCCCACTTTGCCGCCGCTGAGCAGGTACAGCGCCCATGCTGCGTCATGCGGGCGTGCGTGCTGGAAGTAATCGATCAACGCCGCGCGCTTGTCCAGCGTCGCCGTGCTGCGATCCAGCCGCTGGTAGAGCGCGGCGAAGGCCTTCATTCCTCGCCTCCGAAATCGGTGCGGAACGCTTCGGCCGCAACGCCGCGTTCGCGCAGGTACGGAATCAACGCATCGGTGTTGCCGTGGGTGGCAATGACCCGCTGCGCGCCGGTCTGGGTGATGGTCTGCAGCAGCGCTGGCCAATCGGCATGGTCGGAGATCACAAAGCCACGGTCGACGTTGCGCCGGCGGCGGTTGCCGCGCAACTGCATCCAGCCCGAGGCGAAACCGAGCTGGTGACGGCCGAACCGGCGCAGCCACGGCGTACCGGCGGCCGAGGGCGGGGCCAGGATCAGCTGGCCGGCCGCATCGGGCTGACGCCCCTGTTCGGCAACGGTGAGCGTGTCGAGCATGGGCACACCGGCCTGGCGATAGACGGCCACGCCGTTGGCGATGGCGCCATGCAGCCAGGCAGGCTGGTCATCCACCGCACGCAGCTCGGCAAGCACGCGTTGCGCCTTGCCCAGCGCATAGCAGAGCAGCACTGCCGCTTCGCCCCGCTGCGCGCACTCGCGGCGCCAGGCGGCGATCTCGGCCGCCACGGCACGGGTATCGGGCCAGCGGTAGATCGGCAGCGCAAAGGTCGCCTCGGTGATGAAGGTATCGCAGGGCACCACTTCGAATGCAGTGCAGGTGGGGTCGGGCTGGCGCTTGTAGTCGCCCGACGCCACCCAGACCTGCTCACCATCGTCGATGCGCACCTGCGACGAGCCGAGCACGTGGCCGGCGGGATGCAGCGATACCTGCACCCGGCCCAGCGCGAACGGCACGCCCTCGGCATGCGCGTGCAGCGGCACATCGCCCAGGCGCCAGCGCAGGATCGGCACGCTGCCGGTGCTGCAGTGGTACTCGCCCATGCCCGGACGCGCATGGTCGCCATGGCCATGGGTGATGACCGCGCGCGGTACCGGCCGCCAGGGATCGATATGGAAATCGCCTGCCGCGCAGTACAGCCCTTCCGGCCGCAGTACTACCAGATCGTCTTTGCCTGCCATGCCGTCACTGTGGCGGTCCGGTCGTGCACGTGGCGAGAATCGGCCTGAACGCGGGGTTGCCGGGCGATACGGCACAATCGGACCGCACACCTCTTGCCGGCGGGGAAGGAACCGATGAGTGGACCGAGCTTCAACAGCAGCGCCCCCTACGAAACCCATGTGGTGCTCAACCAGCCGCCGCCGTTCGCCGGCCGGCAGCTGTGGACCGACGACATCGCATTGATGGAGGCCGTGCAGCGCGAGGGCGCGGCGGCGTTCGCACCGCGGTTGGCGGCGTACGGAGGACTGGCCGGCGACGCGCTGTACCGCATCGGCTTCGACGCCAACCGAGATCGCCCACGCCTGCGTACCCATGATGCGCAGGGCCATCGCATCGATACCGTGGAATTCCATCCGGCGTATCACCAGTTGATGCAGACGGCCAAGGAACATGGCGTGGCAGGGTTGTCCTGGCACGAGCCGCAGCCCGGCGCGCATGTCGCGCGCGCTGCGCTGAGCTACCTGCACCACCAGGCCGAGGCCGGCACCAGCTGCCCGTTGACCATGACCCACGCCGCGGTAGCCGTGCTGCGCGGGCAGCCGCATCTGGCCGAGTGGTCGCGCAAGGCCGCCGCACCGGTATACGACCCGCGCGATGTGCCAGTGGCCGACAAGSMCGGCATCACCCTGGGCATGGGCATGACCGAGAARCAGGGWGGYTCGGAYGTGCGCGCCAACACCACCCGCGCCGAACCCATCGACGGCGAGCGCTATCGGCTGATCGGCCACAAATGGTTTTTCTCCGCACCCATGTGCGATGGCTTCCTGGTACTGGCGCAGGCGCCGGCCGGATTGACCTGCCTGCTGATGCCACGGCGCCTGGCCGACGGCGATCGCAATGCATTCCGCCTGATGCGCTTGAAGGACAAGCTGGGCGACTGGGCCAACGCATCCAGCGAAGTGGAGTTCTGTGGCGCACAGGCCTGGCGTGTGGGCGAGGAGGGACGCGGGGTGGCCACCATCATCGGCATGGTGATGATGACCCGGCTGGACTGCATGCTGGGCGCTGCGGCGGAAATGCGCATGGCGCTGGCGCAGGCGCTGCATCACGCGCGGCATCGGCGCACCTTCGGCAAGCCACTGATGGACCATCCGCTGATGGGCAACGTGCTGGCCGATCTGGCGCTGGAATCGGAAGCGGCCACGGTGCTGGCGATGCGCATCGCACGCGCGGTCGATCGCGCTGGCAGCGATCCGGCCGAGGCCGCGCTCGCGCGGCTGGGTACGGCCTTGGGCAAGTACTGGATATGCA
>NZ_JBFTNR010000326.1:0-4571 GCF_056665995.1 Stenotrophomonas sp. 05L44_2 | reverse complement strand
CTGCAGAACGTGCGCGTGCAGGCGAGCGGCGATCTGGCCAATGCCGGCACCATCGCTGCCACGCATGAAGCTGCGATCACCTCCGGTGGCACGCTGGACAACAGCGGCGGCAAGCTCAATGCACAGCGCCTGCAGCTGCAGGCACAGGCTCTGCGCAACCGTGGCGGTGCCATCGAGCAGACCGGCGTGCAGGCGTTGAGCCTCACCGCAGGCAGCGTGAGCAATCGCAGCGAAGGCCTGATCGGTGCGCTGGATGCGGTGGCGTCGGGCGGCTCCGGCGGTACCCCCAGTGGCACCTCGCCGGGAAGCGGCGGAACGCCAGGTACCGGTGCGCCCGGAACCGGCACGCCCGGTACGGGTACTCCGGGTACACCGGGTACCGGCACTGGCGACGGTACGCCGGTGACGCCGGCTGTTCCGTTGGCCGCCGGTGTGCTGGACATCGCCGGCACGCTCGACAACGACGGTGGCAGCATCAGCAACGGCGGTCGTGTATCGCTGGTTGCGGGCAATGGTCTGGACAACAGCGGAGGCCGCCTTGGTGTGGCCTCGCTGCGCGCCACGGGCGATCTGAACAACGATGGCGGCACACTGCAGGTGCACGGTGACGCTGCGCTGCAGCTGGGGGCGCTGTCCAACCAGAAGGGCGCGCTGAGTGTGGCCGGTGCGCTGCAGCTGCAGACACAGTCGCTGGACAACCGGGCAGGCGAGCTGCGCCATGCCGGCAGTGCCGAGTCGGCCTGGACAGTGCAAGGCGCGTTCAACAACGACGGCGGCCTGCTGGCGACCAATGCCGAGCGCCTGACGCTGGGGGCAGGTCGGGTCTTCAACGCCGGTGGCCGCATCGAGCATGCCGGTAACGGCGGCCTGTTGCTGACCACGGGCGACTGGACCGGTGCCGGCGGTCGCCTGAGCACGCTCGGTCGCCTGGACTGGACGGTGGGCAATGCGGACGTGCGCAATGGCACGCTCACTGCAGCGCAGTTCCAGATCGTCGCCGGCACGCTGGACAACCGCGGCGGCAGCCTGCTGTCGCTGGGCAACCAGGGCAGCATGCTGCGCGCCGGCACGCTGGACAACAGTGCCGGTGGCACCGTGGCCGGCAATGGCGAGCTGACCGTCTCGGCGGGGACGCTGGACAACAGCAAGGGCCTGCTGCAGCAGGCCGGCAACGGCGCGTTGCGTGTACACGCCGATACTCTGCGTGGCAGCGAGGGCCGCCTGCTCAGCAACGGTGACCTGACGCTGACCGGTGGCCAGCTGGATGTGAGTGGCGGCACCACCTCGGCGCAGAGCGTGCAGATCCAGGCCGACGGCCTGCGCAACGCCGGTGGCCAGATCGTGTCGCTCGGCAATTCCGAGTTGGCGCTGGATGTACGTGGCACCTTCGACAACCAAGGCGGGCAGGTGCTTGGCAACGCGGGCCTGCGCATCGATGCGGGCCGCATCGACAACCAGGAGGGCACGCTGCAGTCGGCCGGTAGCCAGGGCGCGACACTGACCGTGCGCGACGAACTGGACAACAGCGCCGGTGCGATCTCTGGCAACGGCCAGTTGCAGCTGCACGTCGGCAGCCTGCTCAACCAGGGCGGCAAGGTACTTGCTGCGGGCAGCGGCCTGTTGCAGGTGCAGGCCCGCGAACTGCTGGACAACCGCAATGGCGGCCGTCTGGCCGGCAGCGGAGACGTGCTGCTGCAGGCGGCGCGGCTGGACAACCGTAGCGGTGCAATCGAGCACGCCGGCAGCGGCTCGCTGCAGATCCGTGCCGATGCGTTGCAGGGCGCAGCCGGGCGGATTCTCAGCCAGTCGTCGCTGATGCTTGACGGCGGCGAGCTGGTGCTGGGTGCCGGCAGCACCACCCAGGCCGAGCGCGTCGCGATCAATGCCGAACGCCTGGACAACGCCGGCGGCAACCTGAGCTCCACCGGCAGCGATGCACTGCAGCTGCGCGTGGCGCAGGCCGTGGACAACAGCGGCGGCACGATCGCAGGCAACGGCGCGCTGGATGTGCAGGCCGGTGAACTGCTCAACCGCAAGGGTACGCTCAGTGCTGCCGGTGCAGCCGACAGCACGTTGCAGGTCGACGGTACGCTGGACAACCATGAAGGCACCATCGCCAGCAATGCCAACCGGCTGACCCTCACTGCCGCACAGCTGGACAATACCGCCGGTGCCATCCGCCAGGCCGGCAACCAGGGCCTGGATATCACCACGGCCCGCCTGGATGGCAGCAAGGGCACGTTGGTCTCTGCGGCTACGCTGACCCTGCGCGCGGATGAGGTAGACCATCGCGACGCAACGCTGGGGGCTGATCGCTTCGACCTCGAGGCCGGAACGCTGGACAACACCGGCGGCCGCATCATCGCAAGTGGCGAGGGTGCCAGCCGCATCCATGCCACCACGCTGGGCAATGCCGGCGGTACGCTGGCCAGCAATGGTGACCTGACGCTGCAGGCGCAGACGCTGGACAACAGCGCAGGCAAGATCCAGCACGCCGGCAGCGGCCAGTTGCAGGTGCTCGCACAGACCCTGCTGGGTGCGGGCGGCAGCGTGCTCAGCAATGGCACGTTGGTGCTGGAGGGCAAAACGCTTGACCTGTCGAAGGCGACCACCTCGGCGCGCCGCATCGATATCAACGCCGATAGCCTGACCACCGCCGGCGGTGCGCTCACTGCTACCGGCGAAGAAGCTCTGCGCCTGCGGGTGCAGGGGCTGCTGGACAATCGCGGCGGATCGCTGGCCAGCAATGGCGTGCTCGACGTTTCCGCGCGGCAGCTGATCAATGCGMAGGGCACCCTGCAGGGCGCCGGCAGCGGCCGTTCCACCCTGGCCATCGGCGAGGCACTGGACAACCAGAGCGGGCGCATCCTGCTGGGTGGCGCGGGCACGATCAATGCCGCCAGCCTCGACAACCTCGGCGGTACTGTCCATGCCGGCGGCAGCGAACTGGTGCTGGGCATCGACGGTCGCCTCGACAACGGCAGCCAGGGGCTGCTGTCCAGCGCCGGTGCGATGACCCTGGGCGCCGCCAGCCTCGACAACCGGCACGGCACGGTGGTGGCAGGCAAGGACCTGCTGCTGACCACGGTTGCAGGCGTGGACAACAGCGATGGCGCGATGCAGGCCGGCGAGCTGCTGCAGCTGCAGGCCAATGGCCTCGACAACCAACGCGGCACGCTGCTGGGGGGGCAGCTGACCGTCGATACCCGCGGCCAGCGGCTGGACAACAGCGCAGGTACGCTGGGTACGCAGAAGGGTGCGCTGACCGTGCACAGTGGCGCGCTGCTCAACCAGGGCGGCCGGGTGCAGTCGGCCGCCGATCTGCGCATCGATACCGCAGGGCAGACCATCGACAACCGGGACACCGCCAGCAGTGGTGGCCTGTTGGCGGCGGGCACACTGCAGCTGGACGCTGGTGCGCTGGACAACCGAGGTGGCACGCTGAACGCACAGGGCGATGCGCGGCTGGTGCTGGCCAGTGCCGACAACAGCGCTGGCGGTACGCTTGCCAGCGCGTCGGGCCTGTCGCTGCAGGCGACGACGCTGGCCAACGGCGCCGGGCGCGTGCAGGCCGGGCGCAATCTCGACCTGACCCTGAGCGGGCACCTGGACAACACTGCCGGCGCGATCGCCGCCGGCCAGTTGCTGACCCTCACCGCAGCCAGCGTGGACAACCGCAACACCCGCGGCGGCGATGGCACCCGCGGCCTGCAGGCAGGCCAGCTGCAGTTCGGAACGCAGTGGCTGGACAACAGCCAGGGACAGATCGTCACCGATGGCGGCGCGCGGTTGCAGGTCAACGGCCAGCTGCAGAACAACGGGGGTGTCATCACCACCGGCGGCAACCTCGACAGCAGTGCCGACAGCGTCGCCAACAGTGGCGGCCTGCTGCGGGCCGATGGCAGCCAGACCCTGGTGGCGCGCGCGCTCAGCGAGGACGGCCAGGTACACGCCCAGCGCGACTTGAGCCTGACCCTGCAGCAGGGCCTGAGCAACCGCGGCGAATGGGTGGCCAACGGCACGCTGGCCCTGCATCTGTCCGGCGACCTGGACAACCAGGGCGTACTGCGTGGCGGCAACCTCGATCTCAACGCGCAGAACATCACCAACGCGGCCAACGGCGAGATCTCCAGCGAAGGCATCACCCATCTCAATGCACGCGGCCAGCTGACCAATCGCGGCCTGATCGACGGCAAGGTGACCCACCTCGAAGCCGACGTGCTGGACAACCTTGGCACCGGCCGCATCTATGGCGACCACGTGGCGATCTCGGCCGGCGTGCTGAAGAACCATGCCGAGGATGCCAACGGTGCCACCCGCGTCGGCACCGTGGCCGCGCGCGAGCGCCTGGACCTGGGCGTGCGCGAACTGCAGAACACCGGCAAGGGCCTGCTCTACAGCGGCGGCGACGCGGCCATCGGTGGATCGCTGGGGGCTGATCGCATTGCTGCGGGCACGGCCGGCAGGATCGACAACATCGGTTCGATCATTGATGTGAGCGGCAACCTGGCGATCGATGCGGGCGCGATCAACAACATCCGTGAGAACGTGTCGGTCGTTTCGACAAAGAC